>AQSL01000069.1 GCA_000403035.1 Candidatus Latescibacter anaerobius SCGC AAA252-E07
TGATATTGAGAGTGAAATTTTACTATATTAATTAGACTTTTCAATAGAAAATCGGTATCGAGTTTATTAATATATCAGCTTGTAACTACTAAAAATATCACTTTTTAGGAGATAAGAATGGCAAAAAATAATGAGCCTGAAGGAGCAATGAACACCATAATTGGCAAGGATACGCGGGTCGAGGGATCTATGGAAGTCTCTCAAAGTCTTCGAATTGACGGTTTTTTCAAAGGAAACCTCAGTGCCTCGGATACATTAATCGTTGGAGCGACCGGCGAAATGTCAGAAGTTACGATCAATGTTAAGAATGCCATTATCGGCGGTAAAATAAAAGGTAATATTATTGCTTCGAGCAAGGTAACGCTCGAAAGCTCTTCAAGGCTTGACGGAGATCTCACCGCAAAACTGCTGGTTATTGAAGAAGGTGCTCTTTTCTCGGGGAATTGCAAGAGTGGTGACCAGGCTCGGGTTACTCCCCCGAAATTTGAGACGGAAGAGAAAAAAGCGAATAACAAACCTGTCTATTGATAGTTTATAACGTATGCTTACTGATAGTAATTTTGACAATGTACGCAGTTCGCGTCTATTTGTAAGAAAAACTCAAAAGATAACGTTGCTTTCGGGTTTGATTATTGGTTTTTTACTTACCGTCTTATGGTCAGTCACTGTTGGGTTGGGGTTTTTGGCGGGTTTGGCAATAGGCATTGTAAACTTTCAGCTTATGTCCGTTGATGCTTTTGAAAGTATTGAAAAAGCTCCCACAAAGGCCCGGAAATTTATCGTTACCAGGTATATTATTCGATTTGCAATCATGTTCGGTTTTCTTGCACTGGTTGCCACACAAACGGATTTCAATATTATTGCTACATTTATCGGGCTTTTTACGGTAAAGGTAATTTTAATTGGCAGACAAATTCTTGAGGGATTGAGTATGGCCGGAAAGGCCTCCAGAGGTTAAATACTATGTCCGGAAAAAAACTATTACTCCTTGCGGTATCAGTGTTACTCCTTGAAATAATAGTTCTGGTTGCATTTGGCGGTTTCAGCTCCGAAGCCGAAAAGAAGGGGGAAATTTTTACGAAAATAGGCCCTGTGGTCATGTATAAATATGATATGGGATTAGTAGACTTTGAAAAAGTTCCTCAGTGGAATCTCGATGGCACTCCGGAAAATGAATCCACATTCTGGGGATTAAACAAAGCAACGACTGTCATGCTTGTACTCATCGATATTTTTATTATTATCATGGCTTTTCTGAGCACAAGGGCGCTTAAAATGGTTCCCGGCAGGATTCAATGTGTTTTCGAAGTTATTGTTGAGCTTTTCAGCGGTCTTGTCGGGCAGGCCCTCGGAGAACATGGAAAACGTCATATTCCGATGCTCGGTTCACTCTTTCTCTTTTTATGGATATCGAATATTATTGGGTCGATTCCCCTGGCAGTTGAACCGACAAGGGATTTGAATGTTCCTCTCGGCCACATGCTTGTCGTTTTGTTTGTCGTTCATTTTGAGGCAATACGTGTCAAAGGATTAGGGGCTTATCTTAAAAGTTATAATGAACCTTTCTTTATCATGATGCCGTTGAATGTTATCGGGGAGATAGCCAAAGGCGTTTCGCTGTCTTTCCGTCTTTTCGGGAATATACTCGGTGGGGCAATTATTGTGATGGTGATTTCGTATCTGACAAAATATACTATGATTCCTGTCGGGCTCAATATGTTCTTCGGACTTTTTGTTGGTACGATTCAGGCGTTTGTATTTACCATGCTGGGTATGACTTATATAGCAGTGGCAATTGCCGACTGATGTAGAGTAACATTATTTGTGATGACAATTTCTCTCATCGGAATAGAGTCTTCGTAAATAAAAAGGCGTATACATGGAATCGATTACTATATCTGACTGGATTTATGTTTCTAAATATCTTGGAGCCGCACTGGCGGTTGGTATCGCCGCGTTTGGGAGCGCTTACGGGGAGGGTTATATCGCCATGAAGGCTTCAGAGGCTATTGCCCGTCAGCCGAAAGCTTCGAGTGAAATAGTGCGTACAATGCTGATTACTCAGGCTGTTGCCGAAACGGCCGGAATTTTCGGTCTTCTCATTTCGATTATACTGCTCTTTGTGGCAAAGAGCGAAGGCGGAATGGCATATGCGGTAAGTCTCGTTGCCGCCGGTATCTGCATGGGTGTCGGGGCTATTGGAGCAGGTGTCGGTTCCGGTCAGGCAGGCGGAGCGGCATGCGAATCCATAGGCCGTTTTCCGAGACTTTCATCGAGTGTTCTGCTTACCACGCTTGTGGGGCAGGCAATCGTTCAAACAGGTTGTATATTTGCGCTTGTCATTGCAATGCTTCTGAGTCTTATGGCACGTGAAACAAACAGTATCGTTGTTATTGGCGCTTTGCTTGGATCGGGCTTCGCCATGGGATTCGGGGCAATCGGAGCCGGTGTGAGTACCGGGTTTACCGCGAAAAAAGCTATCTGGGGAATGTCGAGAGATTCACGTATCGGAGGAACCCTGACCCGGACAATGCTTCTGGGGCAGGCTGTGGCACATGCAGGGGCAATTTATTCGTTAATCATTGCATTCATTTTGTTATTCGGTGAAAAAGGCTGATAACACATTAACCGATTTTGAAAGGAGTTATCAATGGCAATCGAGGGTGTACATCTCGTTGATATGGCACGGTATCTTGGTGCCGGACTTTGTATGGGTATGGGTGCGCTCGGACCGGGATTAGGCGAGGGTTTCGCTGCAGGGAAAGCCTGCGAGGGTATAGCCCGTTCTCCCGAAGAGGCGCCTCTTCTTACCAGAACAATGCTCGTGGGTCAGGCGGTTTCAGAGTCGACAGGTATTTATTCACTTGTTATCTCGCTGCTTCTGATTTTTGTTGTCGGAAGTCAGTAAAAACCTGTAAATAAAAAGCAATTAATAGTTTTCCATTTTTTGGTTCCGGTAACAACAGCATGGTCTGCAACGGCAATCATTCAATAAAATGAGTGCGGTTTCCATAAGGAAACGTGCAGGTTTCATTGTGTTGTGAATCCGGATAAGATATCGTGGAACCGGAGTAATACTACGATGATAAAAATTAACGCGACATTCATTTTGACAATTCTGAATTTCCTTCTCCTCGTTAGTATTCTGGCAAAAATACTATGGGCGCCGATGTTGAAGTTTCTTGATGAGCGTACAAAAAAAATCAGTGATTCTCTTAAACTTGCCGAAAAAAACATTGCACGTGAGAAAGAACTCGAGATCGAGCATGACGAGCTTGTCAAGGAAGCCCGTTCAAAAGCTGCAGACATCGTTGATAAAGCGATGGCTTCGGCATCGAATGAAAGCCGTTCGATACTTGCGGAAGCACGTGAACATGCTCAAACTACGGTAGAGTCCGCGAGGGAAGAAATTAAAATGGAAGCGGAACGGATCAAGCAGGACCTTCGGAAAGAAGTTGCCGCAATGACCGTATCCCTTGCCGGCAAGGTGCTGGAACGTGAAATCAAAGAAGATGACCACCGGGAACTGATAAAAAAGAACCTGGATATTCTGGAGTCATGATTTTCTTTGTTTGCATCCTTTCCGGTGAATAAACAGGGTGTTTTTAGTAGTTACAAGCTGATATATTAATAAACTCGATACCGATTTTCTATTGAAAAGTCTAATTAATATAGTAAAATTTCACTCTCAATATCAATTATTCTTTTATGCTTAAATTTAATCCGGACTTGATATAATCCAGAGGATTTACAGGCTGTTTATTATAATACATTCCATAGTGTAAATGAGGTCCGCTCCCATTACCGCCGGTTTCGCCGAATAGAGCGATAGTTTGCCCTTTTTTAACTTCATCGCCATATTTTATCAGGATGGTTGAAGTGTGCCCGTATTCGGTTACCCATCCATTTCCATGGTCAATTTCGATACGGTTGCCCAGTTTATCAGTCATTTCGGCAAACGTTACTTTGCCATCTGCGGTTGCAACAACCGGTGATTCACCCCATGAAAGAATATCTATGCCAAGGTGGTCGGTTTGCGCGTTCCCTGAATAATTAAATTCTTTTGTTATCTGCCAGGCATTGACAGGCCAGATAGTCGGTTTTTTACGGATATTTGCTTCTTCACGGGCGATTGCTTTCTCAAGCTCATTTTCCCCGTCGACAGAACCGGTTGCAGAAATCTCCTGTTCTTTTAACAGTCTTTCCACCGTTAATGGTCCTGGAAGTTCAAAATCTCCAGCGAGTATCTCCCTGAGCTTTTGTTCCTTGTTCTCATAGTCAGACAATCTTCTGGCTATGAGTTCAATTTTAGATGTGGCTTCAAGAAGCTCTTTATTCGCCATTTTATAATTGCGAACCTGGAAAAACATGTAAGCAAGACCAAGTGTTGAAACAAATCCTGCACAAAGGAAAACAACAACCATCCATAAAAGTACCTTGATAATGGAATATCTACGTGTGGAAATACGCCATTTCTTTAAACTGGCCCCATCTTCCGGCACGATCATTATCGAAATCCATTTGGTATTATCAATACCCATATTCCACACTCCAAAACTTATACAAACTACTAAAATAGATTTTTTTACCAATCATGTCAAATAGTTTTCCATATAAAAACAATTCAATATGATATTATGAACACTTATTTTTTAAACAATCCTTGAGTGCCTTACTGAGCTTATCATAGGTGTCTTCCAGAGATTCCGAAATTACTTTTGTTCCTCCGGTAACCGATATGAAACTGGTATCTCCATTCCACCGTGGCACAACATGCAAGTGAAGGTGCTCGGCAATTCCGGCACCTGCAGACCTGCCCAGATTCATTCCAATATTGAAACCATCCGGCCTCATATTTTTCTTCATCGCCGTTATGACACTTTTTACAATATCCATCATCTCCAGCAGTGTTTCGGAATCGAGATCCTCATATTCCGAGATATGGCGGTAGGGTACTATCATAAGATGTCCGTTGTTATAGGGAAATATGTTCAATATAACAAAACACTGTTTACCGCGATGGATGATAAAATTTTTCCTGTCATCGCGTTCTTTCGGTTTTTCACAGAATATACATTCTCCGCAATTTTCCACATCAATCCCTTCGATATACTCCATCCGCCAGGGCGCCCAGAGCTTTTCAAAACCGCTTACTTTGTTTTCCTTATCTTTCATCGTATCACCGCAATCTTTCCCGTATGTCCGCCATATCCAAAACGTATTGTATAATAATAAATTCCCGGAGCAACATCATCGCCGGTAAAATTTGTTCCATCCCAGCTTGGGGCCTCGGTTCTTCCACTCTTATTTCCGGAGCTTTGAAAGACAGCTTCAACGGCAGATATAGTTTCTCCGGAAACATTAAATATTTTGATTGAAAGAGCCCCTTCCGAGGGAATATCAACAGGAAAAAACACTTTACGGTCGCCTTTGCTGAAATTAAACGGCTGGGGATAAGGATTATAAGCCCTGAAGGCAGCGACAGGATGTTCGGGTTTCTCCAGTCCGGAAGCGGCTAACGCATCAATGATTCCATACCCATAGACCGTATCGGCACCGGCTATTCCCAGCGAAGAAGTCGAAATAAGAGCGTTTCTGACTTCTTCAGGACCCCAGGATTGGTTAACCTCGAGAATAAGCGCAACTGCGCCGCTGACAGCCGGAGATGCATACGATGTTCCCTGCACGAATTTGTAAGAACCCGGAGTGGCTGTATTTACCACCGCAACATCATCGCCTAATGCCACGAAATCCGGCTTAATCCTCCCGTCATAGGTAGGTCCGCGTGAACTGAACGATGTTATTTCGCCGTCCGGATCAACTCCCCCGATCGCAAGAACACCGAATCCATCCGAGGGCGTTGTCACATAATGCCAGGGCTTGTTACCCTCATTTCCCGCGGAAGTTACCACCACGATGCCATTGGCAACCGCAATATCCGCCGCCAGAGACGTTATCGCCGTTTTCCCATCGAGATCCTCGTACGTATAGCTATCACCATCGTCAAATTCAATATACCCGAGAGACGAATTCACGACATCAGCCCCGAGACTATCGGCCCATTCTATACCGGCAATCCAGTAATCCTCCTCGGCACGCAGTTCCTGGTCAATTATCTCGGTACGTGCAAGAATATACTCTGCATAAGGAGCCGTGCCTATCATGTTCCCATGATCGAGCCCGGACATTATCGAAAGCACCTCTGAACCGTGGTCATCACCGACGGGATTATCATCTCCATCTACAAAATCCCTTTTATACGACACACGAGTGCTGTCGAATGCCGTATGCTCGAGATTATCAAATCCGCTGTCGAGAACCGCGATGGTGATCCCATCGCCAAAGTATCCCAGGTTATGAACATCGATCGCTCCAACCATATTGACCTGGTCGAATGAATTTCCGTACGAGAGGCCCCCGTCTTTTTGTTCCGTTCCGGGCTTTTGGGCGCCGTCTTTATCAGGCTCGGGCGGCATCTTGAGCCGCTTAACCGGTTGTACCTGCCGGACAAACGGCAATACCCGTACCTTTTCAATCATGTCATCGTCAAGGTCTACCGATACACCGTTAAAATACCGGGTAACCGTACGCAGTGTGCCTGCTATTTCCCTGACTTTCTCGCAGTAATCAGGATTAACCGGCAGGTCGCGTTCATCGAAAATCGCATCTTTCCCCATGATACGGGCTCTTCTGCTGATGCTTTTTGGTTCTTCGGATGAGGCGATTTTTGCAGCCACCGCTTTCTCTATATTCATCCCGCCGCGGTCACTGAAAAATACCCAGAATGGTTTTATTTCCGCATGAACTGCCGGTATACAGAACAGAAAAATACAGCCGGCTATTAAAAATCTATATTTTTTCACCACACAGTTCTTTCACTTGAATGATCAAAGCTGGAATATCAGTCATCACAGTATCCCAGACAATATTAAGATCAACATAAAAATATCCGTGAATAAGCCGGTTGCGCATACCAATAATGCGAATCCATGGTATTTCAGGATGTTTCGATTTGAACTCATCAGTGACGTAGTTAGCTGCTTCTCCAATGATTTCAATATCTCTCACAAGGGCTTGCAGGAGCATCGGGTTGCTATCAAGATCATCACGATTTTTATTTTTTATAAATTCCTGCGACTGGAGAGCAGCTTTGAGCATGTGTCTCAATCTTTCCGTATCATCAACGTACATATAGTGTCTCCGATTCAGCAATAACTCTATCCCTGAAATAGTTACTCAATTCTCCAGGAGTTCTCAAATCAACTTTTCTGCCGTTAAAAAAATCTGTTAAATCCATTTCAATACCTACCAAACGAAAGAAACCTACAATTTCTCCCGGCATAAATTCCACAAGCATGTCTATATCACTATCCTGCCCGAAATCATCCCTGAGCAACGAACCGAAAAGCGAAAGCTTTTTTATTCCGTTCTTTTTGCAGAATTTTTCCACCTCACCGCGGTCAAAGGTGATGTCGTGATGTGTGATTGTTTGGGTATTCATTTTTTCTCGTTTTTTTGGTTAGCTTTTAGCGGTCTGCATTAGCTTTTTCTAATAGCTATTCTCTGAATTCTATCTCCATCAGCTTATATGCTTTTTGAATATTTTTCTCTAACTCATTTTTGAGTTCTTGTTCTTATTGAACCAAATTTTTAAATATTTCGATAAGCTTCTCGTCGGTGCCGAATATAAAGAACTGTTATCTTTTTATTTTCTGTATCAACCGCATAGATTATCCGATAATCCTTAACACGGATTCTGAATGATTTTTGTGTATCTCTCAGTTTTACTGCTTGCGACGGAAACGGTGTGACGATTAAGTCCTCTATTTGTTTAAATATTTGAGAATAGAACTGTCCGGTTAAAATCTGTTGATTGCTTTATGAAAAGCCCCCTTCTTGTCCTTCGGACATCCTTCCCCCAAAGGGGGCAGGAATATAATTTCTTATTTCACAAGTAGTT
>AQSL01000070.1 GCA_000403035.1 Candidatus Latescibacter anaerobius SCGC AAA252-E07
GCCTACAAGTATAGCCGAGGATCAGCCCTCAGGATCGACAGTAGGGACATTCACAACAACAGACCCTGATGCAGAAGACACACATACTTACACATCGCCGCTCACTAATGTCACGGTCACACTACCTACACCGGGCACTATATCAGATACCGTGCCGGACAGTATATAGGTATTCAGAACCGCATCAAAATTCTGTGTAATATTTGAAGTAGCATTTTCAAACGTTGCACCGGGAGGATCAAACGTGTAACCGGCCGCGGAAGGCGTTACCGTATAGGTGCCTCCCTCATTCACCGTGAACGAATAGCTTCCGCCGCTCTGGTTGCCCGTGGCACCGCCGCTCAAGGTAAACGTTACATCATCAGCTCCGGTAACCGTACCGGAAATGGTTATCTCTGAAGGTTGGAGCTCTTGCGCCGTGAAATTCCGGGTTATATCGGAAGTTACATCTGTAAATGTTGCGCTGGGTGGGTCAAACGAGTAACCGTCCGCTGAAGGCGTTATCGTGTAGGTGCCTCCCTCATCAACCGTGAATGCATAGCTTCCACCGCTCTGGCTGCCCGTGTCACCGCCGCTTAAGGTAAACGTTACATCATCAGCGCCGGTAACCGTACCCAAAATGGTTACCTGTGAAGGTTCCGGTTCAAACATGTTCGCCGTGAAATTCCGGGTTACATCGGAAGTAACCTCGGTAAACGTTGCACTGGGCGGATCAAACGTATAACCTGCCGCGGAAGGCGTTACTGTGTAGGTGCCTCCCTCATCAACCGTGAACGCATAGCTTCCACCGCTCTGGTTGCCCGTGGCACCGCCGCTCAAGGTAAACGTTACATCATCAGCGCCGGTCACCGTACCCGAAATGGTTACCTGTGAAGGTTGCGGTTCAAATACGTTCGCAGTGAAATTCCGGGTTACATCGGAAGTAACCTCGGTAAACGTTGTGCTGGGCGGATCAAACGTATAACCGGCCGCGGAAGGCGTTACCGTGTAGGTGCCTCCTTCAGCCACCGTGAATGCATAGCTTCCGCCACTCTGGCTGCCCGTGGCACCGCCGCTCAAGGTAAACGTTACATCATCAGCGCCGGTAATCGTACCCGAAATGGTTATCTGCGAAGGTTCCGGTTCGAGCTCTTGTGCCGTGAAATTCTGGCTTATATCGGAAGTTATATCGGTAAATGTTGCGCTGGGTGGATTAAACGAGTAACCTTCAGCGGAAGGCGTTACCGTGTAGGTGCCTCCTTCATCAACCGTGAACGCATAGCTTCCGCCGCTCTGGCTGCCCGTGGCACCGCCGCTCAAGGTAAACGTTACATCATCAGCGCCGGTAATCGTACCCGAAATGGTTATCTGCGAAGGCTCGGGTTCTTGAGCCGTGAAATTCCGGGTTACATCGGAAGTAACCTCTGTAAATGTTGCGCTGGGTGGTTCAAATGAATAACCGGCTGCGGAAGGCGTTACCGTGAAGGTGCCTCCTTCATCAACCGTGAATGCATAGCTTCCGCCGCTCTGGCTGCCCGTGGCACCGCCGCTCAAGGTAAACGTTACATCATCAGCGCCACTCACCGTACCCGAAATGGTTACCTGCGAAGGTTCCGGTTCGAGTTCTTGCGCCGTGAAAATCTGGGTTATATCGGAAGTTACCTCGCCAAACGTTGCGCTTGGAGGTTCAAACGAGTAACCTTCAGCGGTAGGAGTTATTGTGTACGTGTCTCCCTCATCCACCGTAAATGCATAGCTTCCGCCATTCTGGCTTCCCATAGCACCGCCGCTCAAGGTAACTTTTACACCCTCAGCGCCGGTCACCGTGCCGGAAATGGTATAGGTATTTATAATCGGAACAGCCATGAAATTAGTACTTATATCGGAAGTAACATCGGTAAACGTTGCGCTGGGTGGTTCAAACTTGTAACCATTAGCGGTAGGCGTTATCGTGTAAGTGCCTCCCTCATCTACCGTGAAAGCATAATTTTCGCCACTCTTACTTCCAGTGGTAATGCCGCTCAAGGTAAACGTTACACCCTCAGCGCCGGTCACCGTTCCGGAAATGGTATAGGTATTTAAAATTGGTACAGCCATGAAATTAGTGCTTATATCGGAAGTAACATTTCCAAATGTTGCGCTTGGTGGTTCAAACGTGTAACCTTCAGCGGTAGGCGTTACCGTGTATGTGCCTCCCTCATCAACATTAAATGAATAGCTTCCGCCACTCTGGCTTCCCATATCACCGCCGCTCAAGGTAAACGTGACACCATCAGCGCCGGTAACCGTACCGGAAATGGTATGAGTTTTTATAACCGGAACAGCCGCAAAATCACGGACAACGTCAGAAGTTACATTTGTAAAAGTCACGGATTCAAACAAGTAACCTATTTTAGAAGGTTTTACGGTATAAGTGCCTCCATACACAACCGTGAACGAATAAGTCATTCCATCATTTACTGACTGGTCGGCGGAAGTATCTCCTCTCAATGTAACATTTACATCACTGGCTCCTGTTATCGTACCTGAAATCGTATACGTTTTCGGAAGGACATTTAGTGTAAACGTCTTTTCATTACTTAATCCGCCCCTGTCGGTAACTCTTATCCTTACCATAACACCACTCTGAACATCAGTACTACTCGGAGTACCGGATATTGTCCCGGTATTTGCATTTATCATCATCCAGAGTGGTTTTTGAAGGAGTTCATACGTGTGCGAGTCTCCTAGATCGGGATCATTAACGGTAATCTGCTCGCTGTACGGCGTAAATTGGATTGCATCCTTCAGACTGGCATTCTTTACAGCAGGAGGATCGTTCACATTAATAACATTTATCGTGAATGTCTTTTCGTCGGTTAATCCACCACTGTCTGTTATTTTTACCGTTATTGTAAAACCTGTTACTACATCCGAATTTTCCGGCGTACCGGACAACGCTCCGGTTGTTTCATCTATTGCCATCCAGCTTGGTTTTTTAAGGAGTTCATACGTGTGTGTGTCACCAGCATCGGGATCATTAACGGAAATCAGTGCGCTGTAAAGCATATCTTGGGTTGCATTTGGCAGACTGGCATTGGCTATCACCGGAGGATCATTCACATTCGCAACATTTATGGTGTAGGTTTTCTCATCGGTTAACCCACCGCTGTCAGTCACTTTTACCGTTACCTAAACACTTGTCTGAACATCCGCACTTCCCGGCGTACCGGATATTGCCCCGGTATTAGCATCTATTGCCATCCAGAGGGGTTTATCAGTGAGTTCATACGTGTGTGTGTCACCCTCATCGGGATCATCAACGGTAATCTGTGCGCTGTACGGCGCTCCCTGGGTCGCATTCGGCAGATTTGCATTGGTTATAACCGGAGATTCATTTACTTCCTTAACCTCTATAATGAATGTCTTCTCATCGGTTAATACACCACTATCGGTTACCTTTACCTTTACCGAAACACCTGTTTGTACATCCGCATTTTGCGGCGTACCGGACAGCGCTCCGGTATTAGTATCTATTGCCATCCAGCTTGGTTTTTGAAGAAGTTCGTACGTATGCGAGTCGCCTGCATCGGGATCATCAACAGTAATCTGTGCGCTGTACGGTGTTCCCTGGGTTGCATTCGGCAGATTTGCATTCGTTATAACCGGAGGATCGTTCACATTTTCAACATTTATCGAGAAGGTCTTCTCATCGGTTAACGCACCGCTGTCGGTTACCTTCACCGTAACCGTAATACCTGTCTGTACATCAGCACTTCCCGGCGTACCGGACAGTGCTCCGGTATTAGCATTTATTGACATCCAGTCGGGTTTTTCAAGGAGTTCATACGTGTGTGTGTCACCCGCATCGGGATCATTAACGGTAATCTGTGCGCTGTACTGAACATCCTGAGTTGCATTCGGCAGATTTGCATTGGTTATCACCGGAGGATCGTTCACACCCTGAACATTTATCGTGAAGGTTTTTTCATCAGGTAATCCGCCGCTGTCGGTTACTTGTACCGCGACTGTCACACCTGTCTGTACATCCGCATTTTGCGGCGTACCGGACAGCGCTCCGGTATCAGCATTTATTGACATCCAGCCGGGTTTTTCAAGAAGTTCATACGTGTGTGTGTCACCCGCATCGGGATCATTAACCGTAATCTGTGCGCTGTACAGCGCTCCCTGGGTCGCATTCGGCAGACTCGAATTGGTTATCACCGGAGGATCGTTCACATTCTCAACATTTATGGTGTAGGTTTTATCATCGGTTAATCCACCGCTGTCAATTACCTTCACCCTTACTGTAACACCTGTCTGAACATCCGCATTTACCGGTGTACCGGACAGCGCTCCGGTAGTTTCATCTATTGCCATCCAGCCGGGTTTTTGAAGGAGTTCATATGTGTGTGTATCTCCTGCATCGGGATCATCAACGGTAATCTGTGCGCTGTACGGAACATCCTGAGTTGCATTCGGCAGATTTGCATTGGTTATCACCGGAGGATCGTTCACACCCTGAACATTTATGGTGTAGGTTTTATCATCGGTTAATCCGCCGCTGTCGGTTACCTTCACCGTAACCGTAATACCTGTCTGTACATCAGCACTTCCCGGCGTACCGGATAGCGCTCCGTTTGCATCGATCGACATCCAACCGGGTTTTTGAAGGAGTTCATATGTGTGTGTGTCTCCTGCATCGGGATCATCAACGGTAATCTGTGCGCTGTACGGTGTTCCCTGAGTCGCATTCGGCAGATTTGCATTGGTTATAATCGGAGGATCGTTTACATTTTCGACATTTATGGTGTAGGTTCTCTCATCGGTTAATCCACCGCTGTCGGTTACCTTCACAATTACTGTAACACCTGTCTGAACATCCGCATTTTCCGGCGTACCGGATAACGCTCCGGTAGTTTCACCTATTGCCATCCAGCCGGGTTTTTCAAGGAGTTCGTACGTATGCGTGTCGCCTGCATCGGGATCATCAACGGTAATCTGTGCGCTGTACTGCACATCCTGGGTCCCATTCGGCAGATTTGCATTCGTTATCACCGGAGGATCGTTTACACCCTCAACATTTATCGTGAAGGTTTTATCATCGGTTAAATCGCCGCTGTCGGTTACTTGTACCGTTACGGTAATACCTGTCTGTACATCCGCACTTCCCGGCGTACCGGATATTGCCCCGGTATTTGCGTTTATCGCCATCCAGCCGGGTTTTTGAAGAAGTTCATACGTGTGTGTGTCACCCGCATCGGGATCATTAACCGTAATCTGTGCGCTGTACGGCGCTCCCTGGGTCGCATTCGGCAGATTTGCATTCGTTATCTCAGGAGCTTCATTCACATTGGTAACCGTTATGGTAAATGCTTTCTCAAAAGTACCGCCGTTACCATCGTCCGTCACAACACTGATTGAATAACTGGATTTGGTTTCAAAGTCCAGATCAAGATTTGTATTCAATGCATCGTCGGATATGGTAAAGCTTGCATTATCGGCAACTTCTGACGGCAATGTGTAAGTATGTGTGTCTTCTGCATCAGGGTCTGTTGTTGTGAATGTCCCTACTGTCGATCCTGAGGGCTGATCCTCGGCTATACTTGTAGGCGACAGGGATATGTCTGTTGGAGAGGAGTTTTCAGGTATTGGCTCAGTAACGGTAACAGAAGCACTATCCGAAATATCATCTCCTAACGATGCAATAACAAATCCTTCACCCGCTGTAGTTGCCAAAAACTGTGCATTTTTACTGCTACTATTAACAATTTCACCGATACCACCATCTACCGACCAGATTATATCCGCATTTGCTAATACATTTGCAGGTACAGCATCACCATCATCATCATAAGCTTGAACAGTAAACTTAAATTGTTCATCTACAGTGAGAGTTGCACTTTCCGGCGAAACCTCAATTGATACAATTTCTGGTTCCGGCTCAATATCTGTCGTGAATACAAGAGGATTCGTGGTTGTAATATCAATATTCGATTTCTGCTCTGTGTATTCCTGATAGGTCATATTGAACGAGTACGATCCGGGAAGGAGTTCTTTTACCGGTGTCGAGCCATCTCCGCCCGTTGTTCCGAATACGTTCCAGCCCGATGCGTAATAATTTGCTTCACCGCCGGATATGCCGCTACCATTCGAATTCAGCAGTCTCACCACCATAGGCACAGTCGTAAATTCAAGCGGATTCGTGGTTGTTATATCTACATTGGATATCTGCTGCGTGAAACCAACATAGGTCATATTGAACGAGTACGATCCGGGAAGGAGTTCTTTTACCGGTGTCGAGCCATCTCCGCCCGTTGTGCCGAATACGTTCCAACCCGATGCGTAATAATTTACTTCACCGCCGGATATGCCGCTCCCGTCAGAATCCAGCAGTCTCACCACCATAGGCACAGTCGTAAATTCAAGCGGATTCGTGGTTGTTATATCTACATTAGATATCTGCTGTGTAAAACCAACATAAACCATGTTAAACGAGTATGATCCGGGAAGGAGTTCTTTTACCGGTGTCGAGCCATCTCCGCCCGTTGTGCCGAAAACGTTCCAGCCCGATGCGTAATAATTTACTTCACCGCCGGATATGCCGCTCCCGTCAGAATCCAGCAGTCTCACCACCATAGGCACAGTCGTGTATACAAGAGGATTCGTGGTTGTAATATCAACATTGGATATCTGCTGTGTGAAACCAACATAAACCATGTTAAACGAGTATGATCCGGGAAGGAGTTCTTTTACCGGTGTCGAGCCATCTCCGCCCGTTGTGCCGAACACGTTCCAGCCCGATGCGTAATAATTTACTTCACCGCCGGATATGCCGCTC
>AQSL01000071.1 GCA_000403035.1 Candidatus Latescibacter anaerobius SCGC AAA252-E07
GAAAAGACTTTTTCACCGCCCCTTTAAGTGCGGATGATAACTTAATAATGGAAAAAGAACTATTCGGTCGATTTCGTATTTCATATAACTTTCTCAATCCGCAGCAAAGTGATGACATACTTTCGGTGGGATGTAAAGAAGCGGTTCTTGAATCGAAACTCATCGATCAGGTTAACAGCATTACCGCGATAGATATCGACAGCGCCATAATCGAAGAAAATGACCATACCATACAGGGAATAACGTTCGAATACGGCGATATAGTAAACGGTATCGATTACCCTTCGGAAAGTTTCGATAAGATACTGTTCCTGGAAGTTATCGAACATCTGCCCGAAAACAATGAACTTCGGGCGTTACATGAACTATTCAGACTTTTGAAAAAGGGCGGCACCATGGTTCTTTCAACACCGAACGATACCTTTTTAACCGCACTTTTTGACCCGGCATACTGGCTGATCGGACACCGGCATTATACCGCCGACAATCTGAAAGAAATGCTCGGCAAAGCCGGATTTACCGTTGAATCGGTCTTCACCGGCGGCGGATTTATTGAACTTTTGTGGATTCCTGTTTTCTATGGTCTCCTGAAATTGAAACTTGCACAATGTGCCGCGCCGACTATGAACAGGATAATCGATCGTGAATATAACAGCGAAGGATTTTACACGATAATCATGAAATGTACCAAATAGGACATAATCAGCCGCTTCTTGAAGGAACGTATGGTGAAAACGACAGGGAACATATCGAGGAGAAAATTCTTGAAAATCATGAATATATCAGGTGTGTGCGTAACAGTGAGTACTTCTGCCGGAGCGTCCCGGAACGATACCGTTACCGATTCGATTTCTTTCGGAATGGTAACAGACCTTCACTATGCCGAAAAAGAAATGAGAAATAACAGGTATTACCGCGATTCACTTGAAAAACTGACTGAAAGCATAGCGCTGTTCAATGAACGAAGGCCTGCATTTATCATTGAGCTTGGCGATTTCGTCGATGCCGGGGAAAAAGAAATCGAGATCGGTTACCTCGAAAAAATCAACAGTGTTTTCAGCCTGTTCAACGGCGACCGTTATTATGTTCTTGGTAATCATGATCTGGCGACCTTATCGAAAGATGAGTTTCTTTCGGTTTCCGGCGCCGTTGGGAATTATTACTCGTTTGATTACGATTCCTTCCATTTTATAGTGCTCGATGCGAACTATAATGAGGATGGTTCGGATTACAATGCCGGGAATTTTATCTGGACCGAGACCTATATACATGCTTCCCAGCAGAAGTGGCTGAAAGAGGACCTGGAAAATGCCGGTGATACAACAGTTTTCGTATTTGTGCACCAGACCCTCGATGACAATCCCGATGATGAAAGAAATCTCCACAGGGTTAACAATGCCCCGGAAATCCGACGTATTCTCGATGAAGCCGGCACTGTCCGTGCGGTGTTCCAGGGACATAAGCACAGCGGCGGGTTCAGTGTGATGAATGGTATACCCTATGTCACTTTGAAAGGCGCCGTTGAGGGACCGGGACTGGAAAATAATAAGTCTGCAATCGCTGATTGTACGATTGGCAGGGTACAAATTGAGGGTTTCGGGAAACAGGAGCGTTTCGAATTGTAATCTTCAGGTTATATATCATGTTGATCGTTTCCAAAAAGAATGCTTTTGACGTGAAATCGGTTTCATCAATGATGTGTGGAACACTATAAATAACATCGACTTACAATTTTTGATTTTACAGGAAATAGATAGTATAAAAAAATGCTTGGAAAATATTATAAAAACGATATGTTTCATATAAAACTTGGCAAAAAACCTATCGAGAACCATAGTGTTAGGAATATCGGATAATACTAAAAATTGGAGGAAGGACACCCTGCTATGAAATGGAAAGGTATACTGGGTATTGGTATGATTTTCATTATATCCCTATGGTCGGGTTCGCTGAACAGCCAGGAACAGGAATGGGCAGGCGAGGAACTTCTCGGTAAATTTCCATACGATCGCTTTGAAAAGCCGCAGAAATGCCTGTCCTGTCATACCGATATTTACCGCCAGTGGGAACAGTCGATGATGAGTCAGGCGTATACTCACCACTGGGATGAAATTGAATATTTTGATCTTGCCGTACAGCATGCAAAGGTGAAACCTGAACTGAAAGCAGTGGTTGACGGATGCAACGGCTGTCATACCCCGTTAGCTTATATGGCCGGCGATGTGACACCGCCGAGACCCTCGGAGCAATCACGTGCGAATGAATCTGTTTCATGCGATGTATGTCATACTATCACGGGTACGAAGGAGGATGTGCCGTTCAATTTCAGTTACATCAGCAAACCCGGACAGACGAAGTACGGTAACAGAAAGGGAGTTGAATCTCCCGTACATAAGACGGTTTATTCGGATTTTGTGAGATCGGCAGCATTTTGCGCTACATGCCATAACGAAAAAAATCCGTATAACGTATGGGTGAAATCCACCCAGATCGAATGGGAGGAAGGACCTTACTCCGGACAGGGTGTTGCCTGCCATCAGTGTCATATGCCGGCAGCTTCCGGTAAGAATGCAAAAATGTCGCAGCATCATGACGATGTTGCTCAGCATCTCTTTCATGGCGCTCATGATCCCGGGAAAGTCGGGGGTTCGGTAGAGATTCGTATTCATCCTGATGTAAGGGAAACCGAACCGGGATATCCGGTGGTAGTAACAGCGCAACTGTTTAACGGTAAATGCGGACATAAGATTCCATCGGGCTCAGTTGAGGACAGAATCATGTGGTTTCATATTGAGGCGATCGATGCACAAGGAAAACGGTATCATCTTCCTGTGGACGAAAAAGGATTTCAGGGCGAGGAATACACCATAGCAAGCGATGAACTTGCGTATCAGGATCTCGGTGAAATTCTCGAAATTCCTGATTTCAAAGGGCTCCAACGAGATGGTGTTCCAATCGGAGATCGCATTTTTCGGATGCCGTTTCTTGATCCTGAGGGACGAATGACCATCTGTCAATGGAATACGGAAGCCACAGGCACTGATTACCGTATCGGGCCGAGAGAAACAAAAATAGAAAAATATACCTGGAATATTCCTGATACTATCCCGGAAGGTACCGTTACCGTTCGGGCAACCCTGTATTACTCCAGGTTGGTTCGACCGGTTGGAGAATTCCTGAAAGTACCTGAAGACGAAATGGAACCAATAATCGTAAATACTGCCGAAACCACCTTTGAAATATTTTATTGACATAAGAGGGCGGCGAAAAAGTCTTTTCCCGCGCCCCGGTATGTAATATATGACTGTGATGCTGTCAAGGGCAAGACAAGCCGGCCATTCATAAAACATATTGTTTAATATTGGTTTATAACATATTATGCATTCTCATTATTTATATTTATTGTACGTTACAGGCCGGCCCTTGACAGCACATCATCTCGAAGGTATGGGTTTTTCACCACGCTTATAAGGGGGATTGATATGTTTAAAAACAGTATTATAATCCTGATAACACTTCTTTTCATCATTGCCTCATTGTCGCCTGAGACGGGAAGAGCTATTCCGGCGTTTGCAAGGAAATACGGCTTTTCGTGCAGCACCTGTCATGTTGCAGTCCCGAAATTGAAAGACTACGGCGATGAATTTGCCGGAAACGCATTTCAATTGCCCGATGAGGATGAGCCGGTTCGAGCTTTCATAGACACCGGTGATGAAGAGCTTCTTCTGCAGCGTAATTTTCCTTTTGCCATGCGCTTTGATATATATGGGCGTTATAAATCGAAAGGGGATGTCAAGAGCGATCTGGAAACCCCCTGGGGCGTAAAAATTCTTTCCGGCGGAAATATTGCGAAGGATATCGGATACTATATTTACTTTTACATGTCCGAACGCGGTGAGGTCGCAGGTATTGAAGATGCTTATGTCCACTTCAACAATATCGGCGGCACAGAACTTGATCTCATGATTGGACAGTTCCAGATATCGGATCCTCTTTTTAAACGTGAACTCAGGTTGACATATGAAGATTATCAAATATACAAGATAAAAGTTGGTGATAGTAAAGCGAACCTCACGTGTTAAGACAAAAACAACTTCACCTGGTTCAATAACAAGTCCCGCTTTTCTTCTTCTCTAATATTATCCATATTAATTGGTTTACCATATTTTGCTTTCAATAGGTCACCACTTAAACAAAAATCATATTTTATTCCTTCTGCATTTTCGATTATCCCATCTTTAATGAACGTATGATTCTCTATCGCCTGCTTTAATTCGCTTTCACTAATAATTATTGGCATTTTCTCCACTCCTTAACTTAGTATAAAGTTATAAAAGTAATCAATAATCTTATAGAAATTTTAAGTTTAATCACAGATTGTAAAGTTATGTTTTAATATATGTAAATATTTATAATATGTCAAGTAAAAATAATTTGATATTAACTACAATTTAAACTTTACTTTTAATACCTTATTAATTTATCTGTATACATCCGTGGTTAAAATATTACTCTTGTGATTTCATCATTGAGTTTTAATCATCACTGAACGATTTCTGCCGCCGGTAGTTAATGAGTGTAAACAGGAAACAATGAGAAGAGCACTGCACGGCGGTCATTTACGGCTCAGGTCTAGTATATTACGGACTATACTGTTCACGGCACACGATGTCGGTTTTTTCCGTTGAGCGAACGGATTTTTTAATCGGTGGGACAGGGCTACTCCTTCTCCTTTTTCCATATTCTCCATATAAAATGTATTGGTACACAACAAGTATTAAATAGTTTTACAATTTTATATTCTGGTATTATAGGAAATTTGAATTGCATAAATTCTTGTATTCATGGCATGGATGTGTTTTACAATCTCATGTAATCCATTTAACGCATATCCCACCGCATCCAGACCAGAAAAAGTTAAAAAGTCCCGTGATGACGTAAAAAAATGAGAGTAATAAACTGTTATTATATCCTTTGAAAAGAATCGCTCAATTTTGAGACAAAATAATTACAACAAAAATCTGATTATCAATTGAAATCATCTAAAATTTTACGGGAGCTATACGGGAGTATTTGAGAACAAAATTCTGATAAATTGTGAAAAAGAGCAAAAAACGATGAGAGTCTATAATATGAATACTAATAAATACTTAACTCATAATTATTAGATTATTATTGGTCACAAAAATGGCGTTCCGCGGGTTCGATTCCCGCGTCCTTTGTCTGCACATTATATGCACCCCTTACCGCAGGAACATCACCTTACCGCTGAAGCGATGGCCGCCCACTTCGAGACGGAAGAGATACATGCCGCTTCCCACGGGTTCTCCGTACCTGTTCCGCGCATTCCATACCACCTCGTGGACTCCGGCGACCATCAGGCGATCCTCGAGGACAGTCACCTCTCTACCGAGAATGTCGTAAATCACAAACCTGACATGACTGGCATCGGGAAGTTCGAACCGGATGGTTGTTGCCGGGTTGAACGGGTTGGGATAAGGTGCGCTCAGGCGAAATGCAACGGGCAAATCCTCAACTGAGGTTACACTGTCAACAATACGAGCAACAATCTTTTCACTCTCACCGGATTGTCCCACAGCCTGAATCCAATAATAGTATGTTTCATTATTCAGCGGTACGAATGTGTCGGTAAAGCTGTTTAGACCTCTCTGAACACTGGCTATCAGTATTGTTGAGTCCTGTTCGGTTTTGATAAGCGCATCAAGAGTGGTGATCGATTCGATATCCACAGGCTCGGTAAGCTCTGGATTTCTCGACCGGTAAATGTTGTAATTGGTAACGAATTCATCGGCAGGTGAAATTGTCCACATGAGCATAACACTGTGACCATTATCATCCGGAACATCTGATACTGTCACATCGGATGGCGGTGCCAGCTCTTCCAGAACAAAGGTAAATTTGTATAAATGCTCTAAACTCAGAACTCCCTCTGTATCCGCGACTGTAGTATGCATTGTATAGGTGCTTCCGAATTTTAAACCGGCTAAATCCGCCACAAAAGTTATATCAATATTTTGCGAGGGGGGAAAATCCTCAAACCTCACAGGGGAAGTGCTTGAGACACCGTCACTGAAATAATATTCAGCCGCAACGATATCGGGGCCATCAGTAGCCTGTTCCTTCAGGAACATTCTGGTGTGTTTATAGCTCCAGTTACCGTAATTATCCTGGACACGAACTACCAGGAAGTGGAAGCCATCGCCGACATCACTCAGATCAGCGGTGAAATCCCTGTCTGTTGCGGTACCGGGCGTGACCGGTATATCCGTCCCGGCACCGTAACCGGGGTCTGTGTCAATATAGTATTCGGCATGCATGATATGCGGCTCGTCCCTAATTGCATCCTTTAAAAATGTCCTGGTATGTTTAAAGCCCCAATTGCCGAGTTCATCTCCGGCCCGAACATACAGAATGTGAAACCCATTGCTTACACCGTTAAGATCGATGGTATAATCAACATCGATATCCGAACTGGGTGTAATATTTATCTGATTTGCCATACCCAACCCGGGGTCGTCATCGATAAAGTACTCCATACGTTCAATATCGAGCGCGTAGAGATTGCCGGCAAAAAACACAGCAAATAAAATCAGTATTGTTTTCATGGCACCATATCTTGATAAAAGTTCGAGTGATTTAAACATCCGAATGGTTAATTCCCGCCCGCTCTTGCTTTCATGCGAATTCTGAGCCCCTCGGATGTACCGATCGGAGATGCATCAAAGTAGTAAATAGCGGGTATTTGGGGTATGCCGGAGAGAACATATGGTGTATAGCCGGCAAACATGCCAATATCCTTTCCATCGGTACCGGCACCGAGTGCCGGGGAGTTGTCCGATAACTGCCATTGAGTGTCGTGGCTGTCAATACCTACAAATACAGCGCTCATATCGACATCCGACAAATTGCCGTTTTCCGTACCAAATTGAGTCGAACTCCCGATATTATTAAAAACACTGTTTGAAGGATCTTCCTCAAAATCACCCTCTATGAGAATATTATGGTCAACCTGAGAATTATATACTACTACTGTGCCTTTTAGCACATTATGACTAAGGGTAACACTTGATGTTGATAAGGAATTGATGCTTTGAGAAGCCGGTTGTCCATTAATAAAGTTATTTAATATTTCAATGTTATTACAATTTCCGGCAATGGTTACAGGTGTTTGAGGTGATATATATGTATGATCAAAGTAATTTTGCATTATTAAAGTATTAGAGACGCCAAAAATTACAGAGAGGCGATAAGCTATTCTATTCTTTCTAAAAGTTATATTGTCAGTCCCGATAGTCACAGTGGCAGCGCCGTCCACATAAAGCCCGGTAAAAAGCGAACCTTCCGAGCCTGCCTGGAACGAGATTGTACCGGTTGTTGCCGGAAGAACATCTGCCCGGGCTTGATTTTCAAAAAGGAAATAACCGGGGCCGAAAATGTAGAGTGTTTTCGTAAGAGTAATATTTGCATAGTTTACCGGAGAACCCATAACGAACAGCGTATCACCGACAGCAGCGCCATCATGGGCTTCCTGCAATCGTGTGAAATCAGCGGTCACCCCCCCGCCTGAGTCAACCTCCCATGTCTTTGCAAAAGCGGTTGTTGCGGCCAGCGCAAAAAGAATCAACGTTGTGATTAAAGTTTTTGATTTCATTGTTTCTCTCTTTTGTTATTCTTAACCGACATTCCCCATATCAAAACCATGAGGGCTAATAACTCCTAATAATTCATTCAACAAGTTCAAATTATAGTATTTGTTCAATTGAAACAAGTTTTTTTCTGCGGAAGAGTCGAATATGTATGGATACATGTAATAGATCACACTGAAAATCATCATCGAGAGACAGCTATCCCCTGTTTTAAACCCAAAGACTCTATGTTAAACAGCACAGCATCGTAATCGTTTTATCCTGGCCAATATCTCGGCAAACAACCTTTTGTCTATCGCAACCTCAGCCATCTGAAACGTGAAGTATC
>AQSL01000072.1 GCA_000403035.1 Candidatus Latescibacter anaerobius SCGC AAA252-E07
ACAATAATCGCTTATGCAACAGGATATTTCAGTCAGATAGATTTTGTTAAGGTAGCTGTCCCATGGGCAATTATAAATCTCGTGGTCGTTACAATAAGTGTTATTTTTTAACTTCGCTGCCGCAGCCATTTTTCCTCCTTCATGTATTATTTTATAACCGGTAGTTACGCCTTCATTTTTTTTCAAGAATAACGAAAGTAAATAACCACTACAATCTTGATGAATACAGAAACGCTGGAAAAGGTGTAGACCATATATTGACCCAAATCCATATTCACATAGCAGTCGGTGAATAAATCTATTATAGAATAATCATATATATATTGGCTATCGTGTCAACTATACCCGGAATAATGCTGTAAAAAAGGACTAAGAGAAGAAGCTTGAAAATTGGGAACATTCCTCATCTTATAATCTTATTTGTATCCTTAAAGATAAAAAAAAGATAAACAATACCGTTATAACCTGAGCAAACATACATGAACTCATGTAACTCATCGAAATAATAACTATTAAAGTCGGCCTCTTAAAATCTTATATCCATTACTTGGTACAATGACCTGGAGTAGTTGTTTCTTTCTTATGAAGCTGTTATTTCAGAAGATTGGGTAAAAAAAGTGCTATTTGGGGAAAAGCTATCAAAATTGCTACAGTAACCATCATAGCAATCCAAAAAGGTATTATTCCTTTAAATATTGTTTCCAATGGAACACCTTGAGCTACTCCACTTATCGCAAACACATTCATACCTATTGGAGGGGTAATTACCCCTATCTGTGCCATTATTATCATTATTACACCGAACCATATTGGATCATAGCCCAAAGCAACAACTGTAGGGAAAATAATAGGCAAAGTGAGTATAATTACCGGAATGGCATTCATAACACAGCCTAATACAATATAAAGGAATAAGATACTCACCATAATAACTAAACGGGGCAATTCCAATCCAGCAATAACTTCTGCCAGCAGAGTGGGAAGGCGAGTTATTGAGAAAAACCTGGTAAAGGTAATAGCCCCAATAAACATAAGGAAAATCATCCCAGTTATTCCCAAAGTTTCATTGAGAGATTTTAAGAGGTTGCTAAAGCGGAATTTCCCTGTGATCAAAACGATAACAAGAATCCCAAAAGAACCAAGCGCGCCTGCTTCAGTAGGGGTAAAGACACCTTTATAAATACCTCCTATGACAAACAGAAATAAAATCATCACAGGCCATGTACCTTTGAGAGATTTTACCTTTTCAATGAAAGTTGTTTTAGATGCCCTGGGACCAATTTCCGGATTTCTTTTACAGAGAATAGAAATAGTAATTATGAATATCGCAGTCATAAGAATCCCGGGGAGAATACCAGCTATAAATAATTTTCCTATAGATTGGTCGGTAAGAAGCCCATAGATAATGAAAGCTGTACTTGGCGGAATTAAAATGCCGACGGTTCCTCCGGCAGCAACACAACCTGCAGCCAAACCAGGATGGTATTTATATTTCTTCATCTCCGGTAAAGATATCGAGCCCATTGTCACTGCAGTAGCCATACTGTCACCACATATAGCTGCAAAACCAGCGCATGCCGAAACAGTAGCCATAGCAAGCCCTCCTTGCAAATGCCCGAACCATTTATTTCCCGATTCGTAAAGAGCATGCGCTATCCCGCTACTGTTAGCGAAAAGACCCATAAATATAAAAAGAGGCATGACACTATATATATATGTAGTGCCAATGGCAAAAGGCGTCATTGCAATCAGTTTAAATCCTACAGTTATGTTCGTCATATAGCTCATGCCCAGAAAGGCCACAAGAAATAACGTGAAACCAAGATTCATCCCTAAAAACAGAAGTATAAAGAAAATGGCAATACAAATACTACCATACACAGGTCCTGAGATTGTGTAAGGGAGCCATTTTAACCATATTGGAACACCAACGACTATCAGAGCCAATACCACACTGGGTAAGAGCCATAGCCATAATAGTCTACCCCTTTTTATAACAATGCTCAGGGATTCAAGAAAGTAAGCCAAAAGCACAAGCGCAAAAAGGGCCATAGCGAATGCTACCAAAAATTGAAATGGGAAAAAGGGGATATGCAGTATATCGGATCTTAGGTTATCATACTGTAAAACGCGTGCTTGTACAAAAGCTTGCCAGCTCACTATAACGCACATACAAAAGCTGAGAAACTCCGTAATAGTGTCAATAATGTTCTTGACTGCTGACGGAAACCTATCGATAAGCAAATTTATTCTGATATGCCTTTTGAGAATTCCAAAATAAGGCATCCCGAAGAAAACCACCATACAGAACATGAACTGAGTGAGCTCAAAAGTCGCCGAAAGGGGTTTAGAAAATAGATATCGACCTGTAACATCAATTGTAGTGATAATTACAAGTATAAAAAGGATAACACCACCCATAAAATTCAGTATTTTAGTTGGGCGATTAGCGACTTTCTTTAGAAAGGGATAGGCTTTATCCAACCATATTAAAAACATTTTCTTTTTCCATTCTTATTAATTCTTTGTCTCAGAGAATTCTGTATTAATCACAAAAAGCTGCCTTATTTAATATCTGCAATCGTCATTTTTTACATTAATCTGCCGTTGTTAAACCGGCTCGTATTTCTCGACAAGTTCTATTACCCTGTTTAAAATCTTGGTTCCTGGTAATCCCTTAGAATCCATCTCTCTCGCCCAGTTATCCCATATCGGTTTTGCCAGCGCCCTTTTTTTCGCTATATCCTCCGGCGTAGGTTCAATGAATGTATCATCTTTACAATGTTCGTTAATTACTCTCAATCTCGACCAGGCAAGTGTTTCTCGCAT
>AQSL01000073.1 GCA_000403035.1 Candidatus Latescibacter anaerobius SCGC AAA252-E07
AAAAAAAATGAAGGCGTAACTACCGGTTATAAAATAATACATGAAGGAGGAAAAATGGCTGCGGCAGCGAAGTTAAAAAATAACACTTATTGTAATGATAGTCGAGATTCTTATTCTTTATATAATCCAAAGGAAAAACTCACTCTGAAGAGTCGTATATGCTTTCGTGATGAGGAAGATAATGAATTTTGTTAAACAGTTTAAAATTAATAGAATAAGGGGATTAATTTTATGTTGGAAGAGCAAAAAGCGCATAATGATAAAATGAAGAGAAAACTGATATGGTTTGGCGTAGCATTGTCCGTTTGTACTATAATACTGCTATTACCAACACCTGAAAAGCTACCTGCTGAAGGACATCGGTTTTTTGCCCTGTTAACCCTGATATTGATACTATGGGTTTCCGAGGCAATTCCTATAGGGATTACAGCCTTACTTGCCGGAGGGGGACTGATAGCCTTCAGGGTTCAGAATGCCAGTAGTGCATGGATGCCTTTTTCAAATCCAGCTGTTATGTATGTCCTTATGCTCATAATGTTTGGGGTTATTATTGAACAGGTAGGGCTGGCAAAAAGAATCCTTAACTTCATATTACGGAAAGCCGGAACAAATGTTATGCGAGTGAGTCTCTTTGTAGGTATATCTTCTACTTTGCTGGCTACAATTTTTCATGATGCAACAGTTACCATAATAATGCTATACAGTATAATTCCTGTTTTTCACTTGATGGGAATTACGCCTGATAAAAGTAATAGACTGAGCAAATTTTTTGTGTTATTGATACCGCTTTCCGCTTCAGCGGGTGGTTTTGGAACTTATCTGGGTGGTGGAAGAAACCCGATTACAGTTGATATTCTCTATAATATTACGGGAATAAATATCGGTTTTACTCAATTTATGATATATAATCTTCCGATAACTCTATTTACCGCTTTGACTACTTGGGGAGTACTCTGGATGATATTCAAACCCGATATTAAAGAGCTCCCGGAAGATATTGTGACTGAAAAACTACCACCGATGGGAAGAAACGAAAAGTTAGTGTTATGGCTATTTATCATTGCATTCGCACTCTGGACATTTACTGACCTTACCAAGATACAGGTCAGTGTGGTTGCAGCTACTGTCCTTGCCGCTGTTTTTGCTTTAAGGCTTGTTGATTGGCAGGATACAATTAAGCGGTTCCCTTGGGAGTCTTGGCTTGTGTTTGGTTCTGGTGTTAGCCTTGGAGTAGCCATGCTTGAATCTGGTGCAGGTTTATGGTTGGCAAATATTATCCTGCCGGTATTCACAGATGGTTCATGGCCGTTTCTCTTTTTAGGGTGTGGTATATTAGGTTCAATTCTTACCAGTATGATGAGTAATACAGCGGCAGCCGCATTAATACTACCGATAACAATCCCATTAAGTCAAAATTTAGGATTTGATCCTGCGCCAATAGCACTCGGAGCTCCTATGACTTGCTCTTTTGTGTTTCTTGTTATTGGATGTCCACCAACAATAATCGCTTATGCAACAGGATATTTCAGTCAGATAGATTTTGTTAAGGTAGCTGTCCCATGGGCAATTATAAATCTCGTGGTCGTTACAATTGCAACCTTTATTTACTGGTCAATAATTGGTTTTCTATAATGTCTTGCTTCTAATGGAAATGATGTTTTCCCCGATATGAATTAATTGTATACTATATAAGCAAGAAGCACTATTAAAAAGCGATTAATTGGTCGATGTTATAAAGAATAGGTTTTCAGTTGCATCGCTGTGCAGCAAGAAACGAAAGTTGTTTGCGCGGAGATTCTCTCCTCTTTCAGAGACTTCCACCCCTTTACTTAACGTACTCTCTTTTTGTATGAATTATTCGGGCTAAAATATCTCCCTCATATTTTTTTCTTTTTAACGAACATAACTCTTTTTCAAGCGTTGAATAATAAAAATCTTGTTATTATATATTAACGTACTATATTTAGAAAAATTGTAACTTTCATTAATAATTTCAAACATTCGGAACTCAAATGATAAAGCAAATAATAATTTTAAGCGTACTTTTTTATTTTTCTCTCTTTTTCACAAATCCTGAAGCTGAAGAGTATCATCAGTTACATTCAGGGTATGGTATCAAATGCGGGACGCCGCAGATTATGAGAAACATCCTTCTCGGAACCGCAAAAATATCGGCTCGGCCTGAAATGGATGCTTCGGCAGTCTCTTCTCAAAACCATTTCCGTGCGCATTATGATACATCCGGCATCGATGCTCCTGACCCGACCGATGCTGATAAAAACGGAATACCGGACTATGTCGATTCCACGCTTGTTTATCTCGAATACGCATGGGATCTCCTGATAAATCAACTCGGATATCTCCCACCCCTGAGCGATGAAGGAAAAGGCGGAGGAGATGAATTCGATGTCTATATTGAGGATTTAGGCAGCTTATACGGCCAGACTATGCCGGACAAACACTTAACAACTTCTACTTCGGCATATATTTACATCGATAAGGATTATTCCGATTACTGGTTTGCATCGAAAGGGTATCCAGCCCTTCGTGTCACTACAGCGCATGAATTCTTCCATGGTATCCAGTTCCGTTACTTGATGGACTGGGATATACTCTGGTGGATGGAACATACCGCTGTCTGGATGGAAGACAGGGCATGGGATGATGTCAATGACTATATAGCTTATCTCAGCTACTTTTTTGATCAATTTCATCCCCTGGATTACACCGGTGACAGTTATATGTACGGTGCAACTATCTGGGCTCATTATCTCGCAAAACGCTTTGGCGATGATATAATCAAGGATATCTGGGAGCATCTTAGTGATCATCAAACTGCAGAAATAGCAGCATTCGATGATGTCATACCAATAGGGCTTCCGGGCGCCTTTGCCGAATTTTCGATATGGAATTATTTTACCGAACACCGTGCAAATACTACAGATTTTTACAAAGACAGCAATCTTTTCAAGGAACATATTACTTCGGATATCAGCATCAATAAAAGCACCGCATTAGACACACTGTCTACAAAAAAACTGACCAGCAGATATGTTGAAATACTGTTAGCTGGTGTATCGGGAGAAGATCATGCTCTCGGAGTGCATGTTACTCCGCTCGACGGGGGTAAATATATTAATTCCCTGATTTTCTACAATAATCCTTATGATTACAGGATTCATATAGTCGAGCCCGACGGTGAAGAAATACCTCTGGAAAAAAACTGGGAAAAAGTTGTTCTCGTTACATCATGCACCAATACAAACGGACAAACATACAACTATCTTTTTGAAACGGCAATTACCGAATGCTCCCCGGGTGTAGAAGAAGAACCTCTCTATGCTTTTTTGGTACACGGTACTTTCCCCAACCCCTTTAATCCCTTAACAACGGTATCGTTTACCCTGCCCGAATCAGGCACTGTTTCCATCCAGGTATATAATGCCATCGGCCAGAAGGTGGAAGATTTGTTTGAGGGATTCCTCGATGCCGGAGATAAGCAGTTAGTCTGGAAACCCTCTCACCTGTCAGGCGGCGTTTACCTTATACATATTAAAACGCCCCTTGGTTCAAAAACCACAAAAACGCTCTTTTTGAAATAAACAGAATGTTTGAATCAATCTGAAATTGTTGCATATTTCTTTTGCATACTATCATAATCCGATATATATATATATAAAGTTTCAATTTTTTCCCTGGGATTATCGGTTACAATGACAGGAGGAACTGCCATGACAGTTAATCGGAGACATTTCACGAAGACTTTCTGTACGGGATTAGCATTTATGAACCTCGCGTGCATGACAATGGGAAAAAAGTCTTTTGCTGCCGGAAACGGTTCCGTTGGTATTGGAATGTGCGACTGGAACCTGGGCGGTGCCGCCAGCCCTGATATAATCCCCAGAGCAAAGGAAGCCAACCTGAACGGAATCCAGGTCAGTGTGGGCATATCTCCCGACAATATCCCTTTACGTGATAAGAAAGTGCGGCAAAGATATCTGGATTTAGGAAGAGAGTATGGAATTACATTTCACTCGGTCGCAGCAGGGGGAATTCTCAATGATATTCCTCTGGCGTCCGAACCTCAGTCCGCGGTATATGTTATCGATGCCATAGAAGCCGCAGAGGCATTGGGCGCTAAAAATATCCTCCTCGCGTTCTTCGGCAACGGCGATTTACGTTTAAGAGACTCTGACGGGAAGTTCCGTGACCTGAAAGACGGACCGTATTCATCCTACGAGCTTGACAGCAAAGGTGTCACAAGGGTTGTCGAGACACTCCGCCAAATAGTACCGCGTGCGGAAGACTCCGGTGTGGTGATCGGTCTCGAAAATACCATCACAGCGAAACAGAACCTTGACATCATCGAACGTGTGGACTCGAACATGGTGCAGGTATACTATGATGTGGGCAATTCATGGGGCAACGGGTATGATGTTCCCGGAGAGATACGGATGCTCGGTAACGAACGGATATGTGAAGTACATCTCAAAGACTGGAATACCACAATGCTCGGCAGCCCCGAAGGAATGGTCGATATGGTTCAATGTGCACAAGCCCTCGAGGATATCGGTTATGACAAGTGGCTGGTGCTTGAAACGAGCGGCAGAAAAAACAGGTTCATTGAGGACACAAAGGCAAATGTTGCCTTCGTAAAAAAAACATTCAAGATGGCCTGAGACGTTTTTTCACCGGTAAAAACGTGAAAAATAAAAAAAATTACATATACAGAACATTGCCCGTGTTTTGTAACTGACACCACAAGATTGCATTATATCAAGATATCAACCGTATAAATGTTTTAAAAGATTATCCATGATTCGGCTTCAATACAAATAACCGATTCCGCCGTAGAGAGCCGAATCGACTTCCATCGACCTTGCAAAATCGAGAGAAATAATAAAATTTTCATTCCATCCGATATGCAGACCGCTGCCATATCCGTAATGAATATTTTCTGGAGTTATTGTTTGATTTTCTTTCCAGACTCTGCCGAAATCATAGAATCCGCTCCAGGCAAAATACATATTTTGTTTCGCAATCGTGAAATCAAAAAGGCGCCAGCGAAGCTCAAGATTCCCGAATAGTTTTGCAGGACCCACAAAACGGTTTAAAAGCAATCCGCGGACACTCTTAGCACCACCAAGTCCTTCCTGTATTCTGTAGGAGCTTTCAAAAAATGCCATTTCATAAAACGGCACCCCACCCCATATTTTTTCGAGAACAATACGTTCGGCGAAGACAACGTTTCTGAAAACTGTCAGGTAGTATCGATTGGTCAGCGTTATGCGGGTATAATCGAAATCGCTGCCGAGAATCCTGTTAGAGTATTCAATTATAACATCCGTCCAATCACCTTTCCCCGGAGCAGGCTCGAAATCACGGGTATCATGAATAACACCAAATTTTACATAATTCGTAATGCCACCGTTTTTACCAAGCACTTCATCATCTCCGAGTACTGTTTTTCCATCATACATAGTAATATCAGTATTCGCAAGACCCACACCACCTAAAAACCGAAACGTCCCAAAAAGATATTGAAAATTAATCCAGAAAGTGGAACGTATTCGCTCATAGAGATAATACTGTTCATGAATAAAATCACGATTACCCTTTTCTGTTAATTTTTCGTGATATTCCGTATCGTTGCCGATGCCATAATACGGGGAATAATTATATTTCTGGTATTTTAACTCACAGGTAATACGATAATTCGATTTGAGTATATAGGGTGAATCGAAGAAAATAAAAAACTCTTTTCTGCCACCTGTTGTGAGCAATAAATTTGCATCAATTAGAGCGTAATATGGGTTATAACCGCCCTCGGCATGTTGAAAGCAGGACAAACGCGCCCCATAACCGAAACCCTCGTCGGAATTATAGCTGATATTGGG
>AQSL01000074.1 GCA_000403035.1 Candidatus Latescibacter anaerobius SCGC AAA252-E07
GGAATTCTTGACTTTCTCCCATAACAATCATATCATTAGGAACTTAAAGATGATTGGGGAAAAATCTTCATTTTAAAAGTCCTGTGAAAAACAATAAGGTTCAGGATGTAAGCTGTCAAGGGTCAGCGCGAAGCGTTTATTTACAAGCCCTTTACAGCAACAAACGATATATTTTTCATTACAGGGTGCGTGAAAAAGGACTTTTTCACCGCCCTCTTACAACAGTACATTCATATTCACACTGATCCGGTCATATTCATTGTTGTAGCGGGAAAGAAAAAAAATTGACCGAAATGTAAAATGTAAATGTTCACCTCATAAGAAAGGAGTGGTATAACACCGATTTATAAATCTCTAAGAAATGATTACTTTTGACGAACAAGAAATTTTTTAAAAATCAATAAGAAAGAAGGGAGAAAAAATGAAACGCAGCATACTTTTTCTGACAGTTGTTTTTTTCATGATCTTATACATACCCATGACCTCGATAGCTCAAACATCAGGCCGTCCCATCCAAATAGCACTCTTTCATCCTGTTCAAATCTATGATAAAGACACCTCTATTACCGGAGTGCGTATAAATATAATCTATGGTTGTAACCAGGATGTTTTCGGGCTGGATTGTGGATTTGTAAATAAATTAGAAGGCGATCTGCAAGGAGTTCAGACAGGATTAGTAAATATCGTCGAAGGGGATGTGAACGGCTATCAGGATGGTTTTGTAAACCTTGTTGGAGGTAATTTTACCGGTATGCAACATGGTTTTGTCAATATTACCCAGGGGCAGTTTGTCGGTTTGAGCAGCGGCCTCTGTAATTTTAGTGACAGTATGTCCGGTATTCAATTTGGACTTGTTAATATTACGAAGAATCTTAACGGGCTTCAGATCGGTCTTGTAAACTGTAATCTCGAAGGTGAACCGTTCAAATTCCTTCCTATTGTAAACTATTCGTTTTAGACTATTCTTAAACAGCATGGGGAGCAGCTGCTCTGCTCCCCATGTTTGTTGTGAATAACCGTGAATAATTGAGTCTGTATGATAGTAAAGAACCAGGTGTCAGAAAAAATTCAGATAACCATAGACAAAAATATTCCGGCTTTTCAAATCCGTGTTCATCTGTGTTTGTCTGTGGCAAATAATATCTTTTTGTTTTATTAATTTAGAGGAAGCTCCCGACATAATCGATCATCTCCTGGGTAGCTCTGCCAAACTCTGCTTCCGTCTCCAGAAGTGATTGAATTTCGCCGAACTGATCGATACCGAATCCATCTTCCTCATAGCTTGATTTGAAATAAGGCACCTGCAAGAGTTTTTCCAGCTTATCCCCGGGAACCGTTCTGTCCCAGCCGGGAATAATTTCACGGTCTCTATAGAGCATAATATAATTCCCCAGGATTTTCGGAGGAATAGTGTAAATAATCGGACCGCCTGCGAACATTTCCATGTGCGGATAATATTTTTCACCGTTAGAATTATGATGAATGCGGTGCGAACAATCGAGCATTTTAATGGGGAGATTACGTTCTACAAAAAGGTGAGCACATTTTTTAACAACCGCTTCGGAAGCAAAACGCAGTTCCAGCGGACTTATATCGAGATTCATCGAATTTATATATCCCCTGAATGCTTTTGAGTCCTCGAATCTACCCGACATGTGGGTACATACGGCTCTCCAGCCGTGACGTGGCTTCTCATGTTCCGCAAGATGAATTTTACGGCCCTCGGCTACCATTTTGGCCACTGTCATAATCTGCGGCACCGTATAAACCAGTGTGGCATTTGTAGCAATACCTTTTGAGGCAAGATGTCTGAAAACCGGCATTCCCTCGGTCGAACCCGGAATCTTTATCATAACATTCGGACATAGATCCGCGAGCTCTTCCGCCATTTCTACCATACCGGGAGTATTCCTGATAAGTCCCGGTTCCACCTGACCTGAAATATGCCCCAGTTTCCCATCGGAGGCCTCGAAAAGCGGGAGGAACTTTTCTGCTCCGCGCTTCACCACTTCATAGTAAACCATACGGTAAAGCCCATACTTGGATCTTCCCTTATATGCTTTTCTTTTTTCAACAATAACTTTATCCCACTCTTCAGTACGGGTCTTCAACACAGTCCACGAAAGCGGGGGATTTGTGGTACAACCACTAAAAAGCCAGGTATCAACCGGTGCATCAAAGAACATACTCTCTGTCTCGGCATTGAACCATTTTTTGTCTTCCTCTGAAAACGACTTCGGGAAATCTTCCTTGTAATTCGGCCAGACAAGAGGAGATGAATCCCACCATATCTCTGTTTCAGTGTTAAGCGCACATAATCTTCTCCAGGGATTATCCATGTATATCTCCTTTCAAGTATCTTTGTTTATTGTATAGAGTATTTGAGTTGAAAAATGAAAATAAAAAATCAATATAATAGTATTATCAGGTATTTTCAAGCCATAGTTTTTATCTGACTATGTGGTTGAAAAAAATAACACATAATTGTATAAATGTATCAGGATGAATTCATCCATTTTTTGGTATGTCTGAGATTGCCACATAGTTTTTTTATAAAATAAATGATGTAACTCACCCCCTAACTCTCTCTCTATGCATAGAGAGGGGGAACTGGCTGGGTGGTCATCCCCTCTCTTTTTGTAGAGAGGGAAACGAGGAGTGAGTTAATATATAATTTGAAAAACACAATTTATTTTGTCTGTGAATAATCCGAATAAGGCATTCAATATGTTTTATTCACAATAATTATGAAAAAGTAATTGCAATCACTTTTCGTTTATTGTATTTAAAGGTATGTTCCAGTTCGCTATCCTTCGTAAAAAATGTTACACAGGTACAAAAACTTCTTGAACTGCTATGATAAATCTCCTTTGTAAAGCTTGTGTAAATACCTGTAAACAGGATGAATCGGTTAAGATTATTAACTGTCCGAAATTCAGGAAGAATCCTTCCGAAAAGGAATTCGGCGAAATGCTTGACGATCTGGATTCTGCAGAAAAAAACGTAAAAAATATCCGGAAAAGGGTAAAAGGAATTATTTCAAAAACATTTTCTGAAAATTCCGACAAACCGTCTGAAAATGAAAATGATATAAATGAAACTATAAAAGATGAAGCAATAGATTGATAAAAAAACAGTAGAAATTGAGTGCGGAAACCGTTTGGTTTTTTATAACATGAGGAGATGATAGTTTTTATGAAAAGACGTGATATGGTGAAAACGATAACGCTCTTAAGCGCAGGAATTTCATGGTTACCCGGGACAGGTTTTTCTGCAAAAAATGATTTCAAACCACTCTGTCTCGAGTATCTTGACCGTATTGTGAAGATGTTCAGGAAAATTCGTAATCTGGAATCGGATACTTTACTCGAAGCTTCCTATCATATTGCCCGAACATACAAAAACGGTGGAAACTGTTTCTGCCAGTGGGAAACAGGGCACTCGTTCGATGGTGACATGTTCCCCGACCGTCACGGTGACACCGATATATTCACCCTGGGATACACGATGGGTTCTCCTTCTCGTGAGCCGAAAGCGGGTGACCTCCTTCTCGTGAGCGTTTTGAGAAACCCCCTTGAGGATCCGCGCAAAAACGGCATCTTTGTAATAGGAGGTCCGACACCCTGGTGTGGCGATACCGCCAATACTGAACTGTTGACCGAGAGAAATAAAAATCTAACCATAAAAAAATATTCCGACATCTGGATTGAAACGTATATACCCACTCTGGGAGCGCTCTTATGGCTTCCCGGCGAAACCGCTCCTCTTGGGCCGACTTCGGGAGCGCTCGGAATGGTGACTTACTGGGCTATGATTGCGGATGCGGTTCGTATGCTCGCACATGACGGTATCAATGTTGAGGTCAAAGGGGACGAACCTCCTCTCAAAGAGAATGCCCCGTTTGTTAATCTTAACACACCGCTTGCGGCAGACTATTTCGAGGAAAGCATCCGTCAGATCGGCATGATAGAAGCCGAACTCGGCACACTCGAACGTATCGCAAAAACAGCAGCAGACAGAATCCTTTCCGGTGGGAAACTCTATGTATACAGCAGGTACCATGAGGCCCTGAGCGCTGAAGCCAACGGGAAACGCGGCGGACTGGCACTGCTGAACACAACATATGCGGATGATGATACATTCGAGGGCTCACCCAAAGATTTCATGATAATGGGTATATATCAGCCCGATGATGAAATTGACCTGAATATGCTGCAAACATTTCGCAAGGCAGGAATGAAAATCGCTTCAATCGGACCGGCAACCCGTGATGGGAGAATTCCGCAGGGAAAAACAGTACCGAAGGAAACCGATTTTCACCTTGGATTTATGTGCGATACCTATGGTCTCTTCGCCGTGCCGGGTGTTACGAAAAAGGTCTGCCCGACTTCCGGATTATTGGTTAACCTTATGTTCTGGGCAACAGCCATCCGGCTCGCTGAAGAAATCATGGAACGTACAGGGAATACACCCGGTGTCCTGTCAACAGGTGCGGTCGTCGGCGGCGGGGAACAGCGAACAAGGAGAACGGAAGAATACCGGGCAAGAGGGTATTGAGGGTTGTACATAGTTGGTTACTTTTCTCTTTCATTTTTTCCGGATTTCTTCTCGCTTACGGAACGTTTCGTATCCTTACAGACAATGAGTTTTCTCTTCATCATTTAATCCACCCGGATCATATCTTTCTTTTTTATATACTAATTGGAAATAAAGCTCTCCAGGTTTCTCATCTGTTGTGATACGTTAACGCATGCTGAGCGTAACTCTTATTTGTTTGTAAATAAAATTATTACATAGTATACTTTATATTGTTTGCATGGCTGTAATCATAAGTATTGTTTTATTCAGTTCTAAAAGCGTGGTGAAAAACTCATACCTTCGAGATGATATGCTGTCAATGGCCGGCTTGTCTTGCCCTTGACAGCACCACAGTCATATATTGCATACCGGGGCGCGTGAAAAGACTTTTTTACCGCCCTCCGAAACGATCCAGGGATTTTCGAATGTCCTCAATCGCAATAGTTCAAACAGCATTCATCGGTGATGTTATACTCGCTACCCCGCTCTTTGAAGCTGCCCGGAACGCCATGCCCGGCGAAATGATTATCGGGCTGGTCAGAGCCGGATGCGAGAACATCCTTGAGAACAATCCGTTTGTGGATAAGATAATCGTCTGGGACAAACACGGCAGAGACAGTGGTTTGAAAGGTTTACTCCGTATATCCTCCGAACTTCGAAAGCATGGAATTCATACCGCCCTCGTTCCGCACCGTTCACTGAGAACCGCCCTGGCGCTCCTGTTTTCAGGCATTGATGTCAGGGCCGGATTTAGAAAAGGAGGCGGGGCTTTCCTGCATACCGTCAGGGTACCCTATATAACCGGTATACACGAGGTCGAGCGTAATCTCATGCTTGCCGGAAAACTTGGCTGGAAGACGGATAACTGCAAACCTGCGATTTTCCCGGATGATAATGACAGAGAAGTTGTCGACGGAATGCTTGGAAATATCGCTGATTACTGTGTTCTGGCACCGGGTTCGGTCTGGGCGACAAAGATGTGGCCGGGGGATTTTTATGTGCAGACCGGCTCGTTTTTTGCTGAACGCGGGATGACGGTAGTGGTAAGCGGAGGACCGTCCGACAGGGAAATCTGCCGGTCCGTGGCACTCGAAGTTCATGGAGCGATTGATGCATGCGGCAGGTTGACGTTGAGACAGTCGGCGGAGCTTTACCGCCGCTCGAGGTTTCTGCTCACCGGGGATACCGCTCCACAACATCTTGCAGCAGCGGTTGGCGCGCGTGTCTTTTCAATATTCGGCCCGACTGTCAGGGATTTCGGGTTCTGGCCCTATACCGAACGGGGAGTGATAATTGAGGAAAATATGGAATGCAGGCCATGCGGTATACACGGCCATACTACATGTCCCCTTGGAACACATGCATGTATGAAAAACATTTCACCTGATAAGGTAATAAAAATTATTGATGAAATAATCGGTTGAAATTGAAATGCTGACAGATTACACTCATAAAGAGTGAATTTTATTCATGATCGAGGATGTATATTTTAGTCAATCGCACTTAATACATTAAATTACGAAGAGGGTGTGTGAAAAAGTCCTTTTTCACACACCCTGTAATGAAATATATCGTTTGTTGCTGTCAAGGGCTTGTAAATCAACGTTTCACGTTGACCTATGACAGCTTACATCTTGACCCTGATAGTTTATCACCAACCTTTTAAGGGGAATATTGAAATGGAAGCCTCATATTATGAACCCCGTGAGAATGGAAAGGTCAAATGCCTCCTATGTCCGAATTTCTGTGTTATCGCCGATGGGAAACGGGGAACCTGTATGGTAAGGTCGAACAGGGGCGGAACATTATATGCCGATGGATACGGTGAGGTGGTTTCTCTTGCGATAGATCCCATTGAAAAGAAACCGCTCTACCATTTTTATCCTTCCAAATCCATCCTTTCAACCGGACCGAACGGCTGCAATTTCAGGTGCGGATTCTGCCAGAATAGCGAAATATCGCAGGGTAAAGTGTTTACAAGGTTTGTTTCTCCGGAGGACATGGCCGGGCTTGCTGCGAACGATGGGTCGTTCGGTATTGCCTATACGTATACGGAGCCGTTTATATGGTTCGAATATATCCGCGACACCGGAAAGCTGGTACACGAAAGGGGACTTGTCAATGTGCTGGTATCGAACGGGTATGTGAACGAAGAGCCGCTCCGGGAACTACTGCCGATAGTGGATGCCATGAATATCGACATAAAGTCCATGAGACCGGATTTTTACACAAAAGTCTGCGGTGGAAAATTGGAAGATGTTTTGCGGACTGTAGAGATTGCTTCTGACTTCTGTCATATTGAAATCACAAATTTGATAATCCCCAATTACAATGATACGGACGAGGACTTCGAGAAACTTACCGATTGGATTTATTCGGTCAACCAGTCGATTCCGCTGCATTTTTCACGTTATTTCCCGCATTACAAGTTTACGGAACCCCAGACACCGGCTGAAACAATCCGGAGGGCATTTGAAATCGCAAAATCCAAACTCAACTATGTATATATCGGAAATATTGCAATGGAGGGAACCTCGAACACAATGTGCCCGATATGTGGTAATACCCTGGTTGAACGATCGTATTACAGGGTCAGGGTATGCGGCATAGAAAACGGTGTATGCTCCTCATGCGGGTCACCCGTTGATTTTGTCGGAGTGTGAACATGCTTAAATATTTCACAAAAGGCGATATAATTCTTGTTGCCGCCCTGTTTTTTCTGTCATTGGCAAGCGCTGCCGGTATCAAAACACTGTACGGTGGCGGAAAGCATGTTGTTGTCGAGGTCGATGGCAATCATGTGTTGGAACTTTCGCTCAATGAAAACGTTACAAAAACGGTAACAGGTCCGCTCGGGGAAACGGTCATTGCTGTGGAGAACGGAAAGGTGCGGGTCGCCGAATCGGCCTGTCCAAATCATTACTGTGTCCGTATGGGAGAGATAAGCCAGAGGGGTGAAGTTATTATCTGCGTGCCAAACCGGGTTATGGTGAAAATTGAAGGGGGCGGTAAAGAATCATCATTTGACGGGGTAACGCAATGAATCCGGAGAATATATCGACAAAACGCATGGTGCTGATTTCCATGCTTTCTGCCTGCGGACTCGTATTTTTTGTATTCGAATCTTTTTTACCGCTTCTGCCATGGTTCAGACCAGGGCTCGGAAATGTCGCCACAATTCTTGCGCTCATGATATTCGGCTTCGGTGATGCAACAAAGGTTACGGTATTGAGGATTGTTCTGGGTGCGCTTGTTCTGGGACGGCTATTTACGCCCGTTTTTTTATTCGCATTGTCGGGTGGTTTCGCATCGCTCATTGTCATGGGAATAGTAATGAGGTTTGCCGGGAGAGTTTTCGGGCCGGTCGGCATAAGTGTTCTCGGAGCAATTTCACATAATATTGTTCAGCTTTGTATAGCATATTTGCTCTTTGTTAAAAGTGTCGAAGTATTTATATTTATTCCTGTATTCATGATGGCCGGTGTAGTTACCGGTACGCTGACCGGTCTTGTTGCAGAAATGGTATTTGAGAAAGCCGCAGCCCGTCTTGGATTTGACACGGTATGGAATTGAATAGTTTGTAAAGATAGTTAGTTAGCTACGGATGAACACGGATTTTTTATAGAGAAATGTTTTAAAAAAGAGTATAGTTTAAAAGCGTTGTGAAAAACGATACGGTTTAGTATTTAAGCTTTCAAGGATCAGCCTGTAAAAGAGAATAAATATAAATAATAACTCAGTAGTGTCCGG
>AQSL01000075.1 GCA_000403035.1 Candidatus Latescibacter anaerobius SCGC AAA252-E07
ATATTATATATATTAGCCAATTTAGCGCTTCGAGTCAAATGTATAAACATTTTTCATGGAATCATTCATATCGAGTGCTTTAAAAGTCTGGTGAAAAAATCATATCTTCGGGATACCGAAGCTGTCAAAGTTCAGAGCGAAGCACTGATGTACATGCCCTTGACAGCAACACAATCACATAGTTCATACAGGTGTGTGTGAAAAGACTTTTTTTACCGCCCTCTTAAAAAAAGGTTGTCGCATATCCAATAATTTCATACCAGGAGGTTAACAATGCAAAAAGCAATTATCGCAGGTTTCGTTCTATGCTCTCTGTTCTGGTCGGACACTTCTTCTGCCGATGTCCCGGAATACCATGTCGAGCGCGCAACCGGAAACATCGTAATCGATGGCATCCTCGATGATGCGGACTGGGCTTCCGCACAATCTGTCGGGGATTTTAAGTTTCCCTGGCTGACAGAGGGGGAAGAAGAGCAGACGGAAGTAAAAATGCTCTGGGACGATACGTTCCTGTATGTGGCCTACAAGTGTGAGGATAAGCATATATGGGCCGACCATTACGATACGAATTCACAAACATTCAGAGATGACTGTGTCGAAATGTTCTGGAATCCGAATCCCGAAGCCGGTGATAAGTACAACATGTTCGAAATAAATTGTATCGGAAATCTCCTCAGTGTCTATAACAATTTCGAGCGGAAATTTCAAGAACGTGACAGCAGAATCATGGTTCCGCATATTGCGCAAATTCTTCAGGGTACTGTCAATAATGACAATGACACCGATTCCGGCTGGGTAATCGAGATGGCGGTGAGATTCTCCGATTACCCCGAGCTTTCGAAACGTAAAACGCCACTCGCGGGCGACCTCTGGAGAGTGGGATTAAACCGTTGCGGCGGAAAAACCAATCCACAGAGCAGCCAGTGGAGCCCTTCGCAGACTGACAAACCGAGCTTTCATGTCCCGAAGGATTACGGAAAAATCATTTTCAGCGACAAACGGGTACGTTAAGCGCAACTCCATGAAAATGCTTCTCTTACATATCTGCTGCGGGCCTTGCGCAACGCATGTCATAGATATTCTCGGCAGTGATTATGAGATCACTGGATATTTCCATAATCCAAACATCCATCCTGAAGAAGAATACCTGAAACGTCTGGATGCCGCACGGACGGTTGCTGAAAAGCAGGGCATACCGCTTATCGAGGGTGTCTATAAACCGGAAACGTTCTTCGCTGCGGTCAAAGGATTTGAGCATGAGCCGGAAAACGGAAAGAGATGCAGGATTTGCTACCGCCTGCGGCTGTCCGAAACCGCACGGTACGCTTCGGGTACTTCGTTTGATTGTATTGCCAGCACATTGACCCTTGGCCCGCAGAAAAAGGCGGCGGTTATCAATCCCATCGGTACGGAGGAAGCAGCCGCTGCCGGAGTGACATTCGTTGAAGGCGACTGGAAGAAAAAGGACGGCTTTCAGCACTCCTGCGAACTGTCACGAGAATACGGGCTCTACCGTCAGAACTACTGCGGTTGCCTGTTTTCCATGCGTATGGAAAAGGATGAGTAAGTTCAACCCCTATTCACCATATAAAACCCGAGATATGCTTGCATAACATCTTATTATATAAGAAGTAACATGCGCTTATTACGGACATATTCGACTCTTTCGCATGAAAAAAGCTTGTTTCAATTATACGAATATTATAAATTGGACTTTTGGTTGAATAATTCGGAGTTTATAGCCCTCATGATTTTGATATGTGGAATGTCGGATTATACGTATTGTTGAGTTATTACTCATTTCAGTTTGTTTGATAATTTTCTACTTAGAAAGTTAATTATTAGTTAGGCAAAAAGCAGAGGAGGTAATGATGAACGTGACACGAAGAGGTTTCTGTGGCTCATTGGCGGCTGGAGCTGTGGTGTTCCCAGCCCGGTTGTTCGGTCAAGGAATGCCCGATAAAGATGGCCGGAGCAACCTGCCTAAACCCACACCCCAACAACTCGCGTGGCAAAACATGGAATTGGGTCTTTTCATCCATTTCGATATGGCAACCTTCACCGGACAGTTAAAGCCGCGAACTCCGGCGGACCCGAGTATTTATAATCCGGTCAAACTGGATACCGACCAGTGGCTCGAGGCGGCCAAGGCAATGGGCGCCAAGTACGCGGTGTTTGTCGCCAAACACTGTACAGGCTTTCTGCAGTGGCAAAGCAACGCTTGGCCTTACGGCGTTAAGCAGTCTCCATGGCGCAACGGCAAGGGCGACGTGGTTAAGGATTTCATTGCTTCGTGCAAGAAATACGACATCAAGCCGGGGTTGTATGCAAGCGTAACAAGCACTGCGTTCTGGACAGTTGATAATCCGGGGCTTCTCAACTGGGGCAAGGGCGGTGATCCCGAGAAACAGGCCGAATATGTCAAGGCATGCGAAACCATGCTCACCGAACTCTGGTCAAACTACGGCGAGTTGACCGAGATTTGGTTCGATGGCGGCGCCTTGCCGCCGGACAAGGGCGGGCCCGACATGGTCCCGATCCTCAAGAAACACCAGCCCAACGCCATCGTCTTCCAGGGGCCTGCCGCGTCGATCCGCTGGATCGGTAATGAACAAGGCGTCGCCGATTATCCCTGTTGGGCAACCGCTGAGGAGGGGAGAGATATCAACGGTCCCGGTGATCCGAACGGGACCCGTTGGCTGCCAGGCGAGTGTGATGTCCCGATGCCCGAACACAGCTGGATCTGGGAGCCGAATCAGAACAAGAACATCAAGCCGCTTGGCAGCCTGATGGATATGTATTACAGGTCGGTGGGACGGAACTGCAACCTGCTGCTGAACGCCACACCCGACACGACCGGCCTGATCCCCGAAGCCAATTTGAAACACTATGCGGACTTCGGAAAGGAAATCCGCCTTCGCTTTGACAAATCAGTGGCGGAGACCAAGGGCGAAGGCAAGGTTGTCGAACTCTCCCTCAAGAAGCCGGAAAAAATCGACCATGTCATTATCATGGAGGATATTGCCCACGGCGAGCGCATACGGGCGTATGAAGTCGAAGGACTGGTACCCGGCAACAAGTGGCGGAAGTTGTGCGATGGTATTTCGATCGGACACAAAAGGATCCAACGATTCACGCCCATTAAAATTGCCAAGGTGCGCTTTCGTGCAACGAAGGCCGTCGCTGTTCCAAAGATTCGCCGCCTGGCTCTCTTCAGCGTGGGATAAGTCACAGGATTGAGAGATGTGCCGAACAATTGCGCCCGGCCGACGCGTTAAAGCCGCGTGGCTGACGAATCACGTTCTGCAGAGAAAGGGAATAGACGGATTCAATCACGAAAACTGACCATTGAAACGACTCCGGGTAAGAGTTATCCGTGCCTCTATGCTTTTCTCCCTTCGGCATTCTGCCTTTGAATCCTTTCTTCCACATTCTTTGTTTCTACATCTGAAAGGTCGATACTCATCCACGGTTTACCGTATCAATCGTATCTTTTCATGCCCGTTCGTATCATATCCCCGCCTGAACCGCTATCCACTCATCCCTTTTCGCAACTCTGAGAAGACTGAATCCCTCTTTCTTTAGCGATTCGGCAAAACGTGTTTCCTCTTCCGCCAGAAGACCGGAGAAGATGATGTTTCCCCCGGGCTTGAGAAAACTGCGCAGGACCGGAAGATTGGAAATAAGAACGCCGCTTATTATGTTGGCAAGCACCAGGTCGCATGGTTGGGCTTGAACCGTTTCAAGTTCCGCCTCCTCAATGATAACAGTCTCATCGGCACCGTTTATTTTCAGGTTTTCGAGGGCGTTTCTCACCGAGAACGGATCTCTGTCGAAACCGTACACACTTCGGGCGCCGAGCTTTGCCGCTGCGATGGAAAGAACACCGGAACCGCAGCCGGCATCTATCACCGATAAACCGTTCATTTCGATGGTATCAAGGAATTCAAGGCAAAGATATGTCGTTGCATGGCTTCCGGTGCCGAATGCCATTCTGGGGTCTATGATTATTTCACAACGATTGTCTTTGTTGTTATACGTTATCCAGGATGGATGAACGACAAGTCTCGAGCCAACCTCTACTGCTCCGAGACCCTCTCTCCATGAGGTTTCCCAATCTTCCACGGGAACATCATCCACAGACAGGATATGTCCCGGCATTTTCGATGTTTTTGTCGAAAGTTCCTGTAATGATATTTGAAGATTTTCAGGTGGGGCGGGTATTTGAAATGTGACCGGATAATATGCAGTATACACCGGATGGCCGGATTCTGTATGCTCCTCTAAACCTGAAAACCCGGATTCGAAAATAATCGTGCTGATACTATCCTCGAAACCGGGTTCACATGCAATTCGAACCACACGCCAGGAAACATCGGGTGTTTCCCCGGAGTGATGTTGATACTGTTTCACTCGGCAAGACGTCCAGTATTTACAAGTCTAACCGCCAGATTGTTCATGAGTTCCGGAGTGTTATAATAACCGCCCTCGACCCGCTCTCTAACTCTTGCGAGAGCATCCTCGCGCGGAGATTCTTCCATATTTTCAACACGTGCAGTCAGTTCCTCTACTTGTCTGGGTTCATCGGAGACACTGAAAGTATCTCTCTCCAGGACGGGAGCTTCCGTTTCTTCGTTTACGGGTACCGGAGTAACATCTTGCGTTTCTTGAGATTCTGCGGCTCTTTCCGGTTGACCGGCTCTCGCAGCGGGAACATTCTGCTCTCTGTCAGCAGATCTTTTGGGAACGACTGGTCTGTTGGCATTATGTATGTTGTCTATATTCATATAAACTCCCCCGAGTGTATACATACGGAAATCACTTTGAAACTATATAACACATTATTTTCAAAAAGCAATCATTTTTTAGTATCGGACTTATCCCCGTACTCGACTCTCCCCAAGGTCTGTTAATAATCATCTTTGTTTTTCAGGAAAGATTTCCCGCCTTCAGGCGGTTTCATATTCGGAGAATTCTGCAGTTCTTCCAGAAGCTTTTTCTCTGTCTTTGTAAGATTCTTCGGAGTCCATACCCATACCCGTACGAGCTGGTCCCCGGAACCATGTCTCTGTAAATACGGTATACCCTTATCACGCATTCTGAACAGTTTCCCGGATTGCGTGCCCGGTGGAATTTTCAGCCTTGCCCTGCCCTGCAGGGTTGGCACCTCAATCGTATCTCCCAAAGCCGCCTGGGTGATCGAAATGGGGAGTTCATATACTATATCATTTTCATGACGTTCGAAAAGGTTATGTTCAAGCTCTTCTATATATACAATAATGTCGCCGGGAGGTCCGCCTTTCGGGCCAATATCTCCCTGGCCTTTCAGGGGAATGTAATTACCGGATGACACGCCTGCAGGCACATTAATGGTGATTGTTTCATTTTCACGGGTTCTCCCCGAACCCGAACATGTTGCACACGGTTCACCAATGACTTTACCATCACCACCGCATGTCGGGCACGTCTGAACATTGACAAACGTACCAAACAAACTCCTTGACTGCGAATGTATTTCACCCGTTCCGCCGCATGTCTGACATGTTTTGGCGCTTGACCCCGGCTTGGCGCCCGTTCCGGAACAGGTTTTACATTTCCAATATTTTTTTATCTTTATTGTCTTCGTTATTCCTGTAGCAATTTCCTCAAGTGTAAGCTTGAGATTTACCTTCAAATCAGAACCTCTCCTTGCTGCTGCATACCTTCTCCGGCCTGTACGGCGAGTTCCGAAAATATCACCGAAAAACGACTCCCCGAAAATATTTCCGAAAATATCCTCGAAATCCCCGGCATGGCTGAAATCCTCCCAGGTAAAACCGCCGCTTCTCCCCGTGAATGCACCTTTGAGACCATCTTCGCCAAACCTGTCGTAGGTCGATTTCTTCTGCGGGTCACTCAAAATTTCATAAGCTTCCGCAGCTTCCTTAAATTTAGCCTCGAAATTTTTATCGCCCTTATTACGATCAGGATGATACTTCAACGCCAGTTTACGGTAAGACTTCTTGATTTCATCAGACGTAGCGTTCCTGTCCAATCCGAGAATTTCATAGTAATCTTTTTTCATAAGTCCTCAAATATTCCATACCATTATAAATAATCCTAAAAAAAGCCGGCTTTCAACAATCAGCACCAAATCCACGCGCCATTATTATATATTTTTCCAAGCTTTATACTTTATTATAAAGAATCCGGAATTTACATTTTATTTGCTTACAATAACTTTTGAATGTCGTATCACTTTCCCCGAAAGCATATACCCCTTCAGGTTTTCAGATGCTATCACCCCTGAGTCGTATTCATCCGTCTCTATCTGCAAAAGAGCATCGTGCAAATTGGGGTCAAACGGTTTTCCGACAGCTTCCATCGGCTCAAGGCCGGCTTTCTTCAAAAC
>AQSL01000076.1 GCA_000403035.1 Candidatus Latescibacter anaerobius SCGC AAA252-E07
CCTGCCCCCTTTGGGGGAAGGATGTCCGAAGGACAAGAAGGGGGCTTTTCATAAAGCAATCAACAGAATTTAACCGGACAGTTCTGATGAACATGATAACCACATTACCGGGATGTATAAGCCCTTATGTTATAATATGGGGAATATCGGTCTATATGATTTCGTGACATACAGTTATTTTCTAAACCACAAACACATTTTTCGGAGGTTTCTTTTATGATTGTGCTTGGTGTCGATGTCGGTACAACCGGCATGAAAATCGGTATTTACAAAGAACAGAACGGCGCGCTCGAGCTGACCGGCCAGTTCTCGCAGGGGTATAACATCAATACCTACAACAACGGCCAGTTCAGTGATGTCGAGCCTGAAAAATGGCAGAAAGCGTTCATCGCTGGCTGCAGGGAACTCGCCGAAAAGGTGGGTGAAATCGACGGGATCGGCATCTCGGGTACAACTCCCGGTATGACCGCCATGGCTGCCGACGGCACTCCGCTGTATCCTGCCATCCTCATGCTCGACCAGCGTTCGAGGCTGCAGGCCGCCGAGGTTATCGCAAAAATCGGCCTCCAGAAAATCCTCGACGCTACAAGCAATATGCCGGTCGCTGGTGGCTGCTCCCTCGCAAGCATTCTCTGGCTCCGTGATAACGAGCCCGATGTATTCAAGGACGCAGCATGTTTCGGTCATTCCAATACGTTCTTTGCGAAATGGCTCACCGGCGAATTCGCTATCGACCCGTCATCGGCATCCCTTTCCGCCCTGTACAACACGGTGAAGAACGATCTCACCTGGAATGAAGAGATCGTCTCGACATTCGGTATCGGAATTGACCGGCTGCCGCAGGTTATGCTCGGTTTCCAGAGCCCGGGACGCATGAAAAGCGATCTGGCGAAGGAGCTTGGTTTTACGAAGGAACCGGTGGTCGTCATTGGCGGGAATGATGCGGTGCTGGCGGCGTATTCAATCGGCATCAAGGAACCGGGAGACTATGTTAACGTGAACGGCACCTGTGAAATCAGCATGGTATGCCTCGACAAATGCTATCCCTCGACAGAGTACAATATACGCGCCCATGTAATCGCAGACCGTTGGATTACCCTGTATGTGATGAACGCGGAGGGCAAGGCATTCGATTGGTTCCGCAGCGTATTCTGCAGCGAAATGAGCGAAGATACGTATTACGGCGATTTCATGCCCGGAGCTATAGATTACTGGGTCGGCCGCGAGAGTTCCGTTACATACACGCCGTACCTGATGGGTTCACGGTACTCCCTCGATCCGCTCAAAGCGGAATTCCTCGGACTGACACCGGAAACCACCCGTGAGGAGATGATGGCCGCCATGGTCAAAGGCCTCGCGTATTACCAGCGAGAACACCTTAAAGAGATTTCGCTTGTCCAGGAAATCAAACCGGTCGTGCATGTAACCGGCGGAGCGGTGAACCCATCGCTTATCGAAGCGAAGAAAAAATGGATGCGCGGCGCCGAATATGTGTTCGAAGAGCAGTCATCCATGAAGGGTGCGGCGATGCTGGCCCTGAAAAACATCCGGGAAAACTAAAAAAAGAACACTGTACCGGTAATCAAATCGATACTGACAAATGATTTCCGAAAGTACTTACAACAAAGGATAGAAATATGCCGATTAAAAAAATCAGCGAATTTTCGAAGAATATGCCCGGAGAGGCCATCCTGCTCTCCGGCGCTGCGGACGGGAAGTCCGATCTCATGCCCGAAATGAGTGTGAACTACATCGAATTCCCTCCGGGTAAAGTAGTGAAACCCCATACTCACGACAGGGTCGAAGTTTACCTCGTCCGGAGCGGAAGGGCAAAGATGATGGCAGGCGACGAGATCGGGGAAGTCACCGCTGGCGACGTACTCATGGCGCCGATAGGTACACCTCACGCTATCGAGGTTCTCGGGGATGAACCATTTGCATTCTTCGCGTTCAATTCTCCGCCGGCATCGACATGTCCCGCAATTGACGCGCCTGACGATAAACAGCGAAAATTCGCGGATACCTCTGTCTGACAAGATATACGTGTTCTTGAGCAAGATTTGTTTGTTCATATTTAAACGTTTTCTAAGGGAGGAAAACATTCATGACTGACGCTACAAAAAGTAAAATGTACCTCGGCGTTGCCGTCATACTGGTTATTGCCGAAATATTGCTCATAGCGTTCGGTAACGGACGTCTGCCCATTTCGGGATTGGTGCTTTTCACATTATTTTTCGCGTTCGCGTACACGGTAAAATACACTGAGAAACTGAAAGGGCTGTCGTTTACATTCCAGATCTTCGCGTTCGTTTCGTTTACCCTGTTTTTCCCGGAGTTTTTCACCGACTGGGGTTTCAATACGAAAGTTCTCATTGTTCCGTCTGTCCAGCTCATCATGTTTGGTATGGGAACGAAACTGAACCTTGGCGATTTCGTCCGCGAATTCTCGAAACCTGCCAAAGTTATCATCGGCACAGCTCTCATTTATATCATGATGCCGCTCGCCGCCATTCTCATTATCAATGTGTACAAGTTCCCTGCTGAAGTTGCCGCGGGTATCATCCTCATCGGTGCATGCCCCGCCGGTGCGGCATCGAATGTTATGACCTATCTTGCAAAAGGCAACCTGGCACTCGCTTTGAGCATCACATCGCTCGCAACCCTGGTCTCGCCGTTCCTGACGCCTATCCTCATGCAGGTGTTTGCCGGGCAGTACATCGATGTCCCGACCATCAAGATGATGATCAGTATTCTTAATATGATCTTTGTGCCGGTGGGCGCAGGCCTGATCTGCAACAAGATCCTCTACGGCGAAGTCGAGTGGCTCAGCAAAGCCGCAAATCTGGTTTTGCTGACTGTAGTCTGTTTCATCGTGGGCCTTGGACTGATCTTCGTTCCGTTTGCGGAGATTGTTAAATCTCTCCAGTCCGGTCTTGTGCTGGTATTCTGGGCTGTCGCGGTGGTTTCGTTCATCAAGATGCTTGTCGACCGTGCCAACGGTCCAAAGAACTGGATGGAGATGGTGCTCCCGAAACTGTCGCTCACCTCGATTATGCTGTATATCATTATCGTAGCAGCACACAACAAAACAATACTGCTGAATATCGGCCCGGCTCTCTTTATCGCGACTATCGCCCATAACTTCCTGGGATTCATTCTCGGGTACGGCTCGGCGAAAGCTCTCAGGCTCAAGGATGCCGATGTGCGGACTTTCACTATCGAGGTCGGCCTCAAGAACAGCGGTGTCGGAGTAGGGCTTGCTTACGACGTACTCATGAGCCAGGGTGCCGCACTCGCTTCGCTTATTTTCGGTACCTGGATGAACGTCTCCGGATCGACTCTGGCCAACTTCTGGAGCCAGCGTGAACCGAAAGAATAACATGCCGGTGTAACAGGTTCTTTTAAGGACCCTGCCGGTTTACTGAAAGGCATTTATCTCGCCACGGATGAACATGGGATTGCGTTCACAGTTCATTCGATGTAGTATGAATTATATATACTATATAGTCATGTCAGAAATGTTTCATTCGTTGATATTCGGAAGCCGGATGAACATATACGGTTCGACACTCATTAACATACCGGCGGCAGAAATCTGTCAGAGCTGAGGATGCTGCCGGTGTGTCAACACAAGCGGAACAGTTTCAACCCTATTCACCATAATAGACATGGAAAAGCAAGCGATAGTTGCATAGTACGTGGAAAATGTAATGTAATATTGTTGTATCACTAAAATTGCGGGAAATTTTGACTCCTCATGAATTTGATCCCCTATTCACCATATAAAATCCGAAAAATGCTTGCATAACATGTCATAACATGTTATTATATAATAAGTAACATGCGCTTATTACAGACATATTCTGGTCACCTGGAGGGTGAAAGCATGAAAGTTGGTTTTGATGG
>AQSL01000077.1 GCA_000403035.1 Candidatus Latescibacter anaerobius SCGC AAA252-E07
TTAATAACTATCTGTTTTTTCTTAACTCACCCCCTCAGTCCCCCTCTCTTGGAAAGAGAGGGGGTTGACCACCCTACTCAGTTCCCCTTCTCTTGCCAAGAGAAGGGGTTAAGGGATGAGTTCGGGTATGGGGAGGGGATATAAGCGGAGCTAACTTTATAAGCATTAAACATAATAAAAAATTCAGCAGACTCATAAAATGACCGCCGATTTCAACCGTGAGCCATACTGGAAATTGAGCTAATCAGTCGAAATCTCAATTGAAAATGGCGCTAAATACCTCTTATCTCTGTTAACCTTCCTGGTTAGCATTAACATAAGTTAACACTTGCATTTAATATTAACTTATGTTAAATTGCAGGCACTGGGTTAACATCATCATTATAGAGAAGAACTATGCCTATAAAAGAGTACATTACTATTCCTGAACTCGCTAAGCTTCTCGGGGTAAGCCGGATTGCAATCTATAATCGCGTCAAGAAAGGACAGATCCCTGCTACAAGGATAGGTAGAACTTACATTATTACGGACCAGACTATCAAAGATATCCTTGGCAAAGAGGTAACGACGAAGGGAAAGAAACGGATAGATACCGCTGTTCATAAGGTGGTGCGAGAATACGGGGAAGTCCTCAAGAAGTTGGGCAGGGAATAGTGAAAATTATTACGATAGCAGACGTTGAATATCTTGCTTACCGACTCGCGAAGGAGCACCTTTCTTTTGACGAGCCCATACCGGATTTCTCTACCCGTTTCCCAAATGTGCTTGAAAGCTGTGTTTTGACCCCGTTTCAGAGATTCTCGGGTAAAGAGCTGTACCCAACACTTGTCGCTAAGGCCAGCATTCTCTTCTACCTCATTATTAAGAACCATCCTTTTCTAAACGGTAACAAAAGAATTGCTATAACCACCTTACTCACGTTCTTATATGATAACGGCAAGTGGCTTAAGACTGACACTCAAGAATTGTACAATTTCACGGTTTGGGTGGCTCAGAGCCCATCGGAGTTCAACAAACAGGTTGTAGGAATTATAGAGAAATTCATTCGAGATCACCTGGCAAGTTCAGACCAGTCTGTCTAACAAGGCGCATCCAAGCAACTCGCATAATTCGTGCCTGAAGCATACGTTAGAATTAATAAACAGTAGGAATCAGGACATTTTTACCGTTCAGCTTTTAAACCTTATATGATTGAAGCTTATTAATATTTTCTCTTTATAAAGTATGCTTAACTGCCGGTAGATACCTCGACGTTTAATTCTTTTGTGAAGACATGCATTTTTTCTTTCAATCGTTACAGGATAATAATTTACACCATGCCAGACAAATCCGAGTCATCCCATGAATCGGGAACCCAGTCCTCAAGGAACTGATAATGCTCCGGCAACAAGTTCTTTGTAACAGCTCTTGCCGTTTTTCTTATTTTCTTTAAAACAATACGTTCTTCATCGGACATTTCCGGATGAAAGTATGCATCAACATTTTCATATACCTGATAGGGATTAAACATACCGCCGAGCGTGGTATCAACTTTGATATCGGACTGTATCACATATCTTAAACATGCTTTCGCATAATTACATTCTCCGCTTTCAGAATACTGCGCCGCCAGTCTTTTAAACGGTTCGACAAGCCAATCTCCCGCGAAGGGTTTCATGGTGATTACCCCGATACCTTTTTCACGAAGTTTCGGAATAATCGTATGTATTTTATCATCCGGCACCTTGTTACCCCAGAGCCAGTTGTGATAAAAGTTATACGGTAAAATAACAAAATCTAACGGCAGTTCTTCAAGCGGCTCCCGGAGATCTTCCCTTGTATGGATGGGTAATCCAACCGCACGTATATACCCTTTTTCCTTGAATCGAAACAGTTTTTCCCACCATTCCCACCGATGCCAATTCTGCTGGGATAACACTTTTTCATCCCGGGAGTTATTCCATGCCTGAGTTCTTACCAGGTCTATGTAATCTCTCCCGTAAAGCCGCAGCATTCTCTCCATTTCCTGTTCAACGGTCCGTCCATCATACGGCCACATAATCAGTGAAATGACCACATCGTTTATGACCGGGGCAAGATAACGTCCCATAGGCTCATACTGGTGTAAATTGGTTGTGGTAGCATATTTGTCATACACATCAAAAAAATTTATACCGAGATCATAAGCTTCCCTGACCATCCACTCACGTTCTTTTTCATATTGTAACATGTCCGACCGCATATGCGCACCAAAACCGAACTTTGACACCTTTATACCGGTCGTACCAATCTCACCGGTCGGCATGGTACCGGCAGGTTTCTGAACGGTTGTATCAAAATCAAGAGGAGGCATCTCCATTTTTATATCAACCGTCTTTGGTCGTAATGCCGAACAACCGGAAATACCCATACCAACTGATCCTGCCGCACAATTTGCTATAAAATTCCGTCGTTTCAAGATTCATTCCTTTCTCTTCCGTTTGTATAATCCTGAAAATGCATTCACGCAATAATCCTGCTTTTTTTTAGATAACAGGGTATGCTTGATTATGATAATCCTGTTCATAACTGCTTGAACTCTTTTATACAGGTTGTATATGCGTTATGTAATAGTACGGCAGCAGGTATAAAAAGTTTGTTCATTAATAAATCATATTTTAAAAAAAATATAAATGAGCTGTATTTATCTATGGTGAACAGGTATCTTTTTCAGGGCATATATTAAGGGCGGGTAACCCTACCCGCCCTGTCTTACAGTATCAGTATCCCACCTTCGGACTGGGATGAGGAGAAACTTCCCTCCTCATAGCCCAGTGCGCCGAGCGCCATACTATGTCCTTATATTGCGAAGTGTGATAGGGCCAGTGCGTGTGACCAGGAAGGAGTCCCACGATACGGCCTTTGCCGTTCTCCAGACACCAGCCGCCGACAGCTGTCCGCTTGTCGTGCATGGCCTGCGTATTGAACAGTGAAGTCGTATACTGTGATTTGATTACCACAGCGAACTGCTCGTCAAGGTTGATAATAAACTTCCCGATACCTTTCGTTATCGGATGATCCTGATTGAAACCGTACATCCATAATGGCTGTATCTGACGGTGCATGATCGGCTCGATACCCATAAGCTCGGTAATATCCTTTATCCCGCAGAACAACGTGCAGTGCAGCGGCATGAAACCCATCCCACGATTGCGGACATTGTTAATAATGGCCTTGACATTTTCATCTGTCCAGAAAGGCGCGCCCTGCTCCATTGCATCGACCAGCCCCCTTTCACTGTAACCCATTTGATCGTTTCCACCGTAACGTGATATGATGAGCAGATCCGCATCACTGATGAGTTCCGGTGAAAAATACTGCGGCCCGCGGACAAATAGTATGCGCCAGTTCTTCTCATGCGACAGTATGTTGCGGATATGGTATTCCTGTGCCACACCGTTATGCCAGTAGTCACCCATGACTGCAACAATTTTTGTCTCGCCCGGCTGTTTTTTGGCATCAACAGCAGCACCGGCTTCAGGAAAATCGGCAATCGCCGCTGCAACAGAGACGATCCCGGCTTTAAAAACTCTTCTCCTTCTATTTTTGAACAAACCCATGTTTTCCTCCAGTGTAATATTCAAAATGTAGTATAATCATTATCCACGGTTATTAATTGAAACCTTTATCATCGTCAGACGCATTAGGATAAGCCGGAATATCACGTTTCATAGCCCAGTACGCTGAACGCCAGAATATATCCTGGTACTGGTGCATACGGTAAATGAAATTATGGTCCCCCGGTAAGAGCCCGACGACTCTGCCTTTGCCCTGTTCGAGGCACCAGGCGCAGACCATCTCACGATCGTCGTGCACGGCATAGTTTTCCATGAGCACCGTAATCCGATCAGGATTAAGGAACTGGACACCGAACTGGTCGTCGATAGTGGTGTAAAACGGCGTTATACCCTTTGTAATCGGATGGTCATGATTGAATTTGTGAAAAGCGACCGGCTGCATTTCATGGTGAAGGAGCGGAGCGATGCCCATGAGATCCGTGATCTCCTTACGGCCGCTGAAGAGAGTACAGTGAGCCGCGAGGAAACCCATGCCGCGGTTTCGAACGTTGTTGTTGATGGCCTCGACATGTTCGTCGGTCCAGATAGTGTCCCCGCGGGGACGTTTGCTGACAATCGGCTCGGGTGTCCATCCGAGGGCATCCCCGCCGCCGTAACGGGTTGTTATCAGCAGATCGGTATCGCTGAGCAGTTCCGCGGTCAGGTAACGGCTCGCGAGCACGAAATAGACTTTCCAGTCGCGATTCGAGGAAAAGATTCCCCGAACATGCTGTTCCTGCCAGACCGGGTTGTGCCAGTAATCGCCCATGACGCAGACGACTTTCGTTTCACCTTTGCCTTTCTTTAAATTGGCTGCATATTCCCGGGGTGATGGAATCGCAGGAGCTGTTGATGCTGAGGTTGTTGCGGCAGCAGATACTGCTGCGGCAAGACCGGTTTTTAATATATTCCTCCGCGATGGATTTTTTTCCAATTTCATTGTAACCTCCATGGATTATTATCAAATAACGATTTATTCCTGTTCTTTACCCCATTTGATCAATTTCAAATCATTCATAAGAATGTATACCCTGCGTTCCGGTTTATTATCATCCAGCGAAAGAGGGATAAACGATACCGCCTTGTGATGAATACGGGGCGAATTCCTCCCGCCATTTTTTGTTATGGTTATCCACATATCATACTGCGGCTCAATCTTTTCAATATAATCGTAGTTTCTGGGATATCCTTTATTTATACCGTCGTGGTAAAAGTTAAAGTAATCATCGGGCGAGTCGAGCCGATCCAGGAAAAACTGGAAACTCCCCCGTTTTACATATTTATAATCAGGGAGTTTCTTAGCTGTTATCAGATCTATCCTCTCGGAGTTCTCGTCAAACGCGATCTCTACCGGCGTATCACTTTGAGCAAAGACATTCACACCGGTCACAGCAAAAAGAACCAGGAGAATGAATGTGATTTTCATATGAGCGTTTCGCATAAAAAAGCCCTCCTCTTTTAAATTATAGTACTGTTCTGTACATTTTTTTCATTTTTGCAGCATTCTAAAAAACGGAAGCTATCAAATATAACTGTTTTACACAGCAAGTTGTTTCAGAAAAAAATTCCATACTTATTTTTCTCGTGCTTCTTATTGTATTATAATAAATACAAATAATTGATAATAAATAACATGTAGCAGTAATACGCTTTTCAAACGCACCAAAATCATGAACCAGATATTAAAAAAACATTGAATAACCGGATTAAATTACCATGCGAAATACTTTTTTATAAAATTTCCTATTACATAGATATATGATAAAACTTTGAAAAGTATTTCACAAGGCAAAAGAAGATTCTTCATTTCCCCTTTTCCGGATTTACAGGAAGAAGAATTCGACTATTCTGAAGAGAAATAATTTTATTAAAAATCAGGAGTCATTTTATTTTGTAATACCCTCTAAAAGGGCGGCGAAAAAGTCTTTTCACACGCCCCTGTTTGAAATATATGTCTGTGGTGCTGTTAAGGGCAAGACAAGCTGGCCTTTATGTAACTACATTGTATTTCAATATATTACTGCAAACAGAAATTTGTCAGTTCTTTAAAAACCGTGCTGCCGGGGCCAGCCCTTGACAGCGCATTACCCGGCGATGATGAGTTTTTCACCAGACTTCTAAGATGGTTTTTTTATATATGTAACACAATAATCAAAGAGAGGGCCATTACATAGCCCTCTCTTTCATCTTATTTGCTTCTATGATTTTTTTGTTTTCAATACTTCAATACTTATTTTCGTGATTACAACTTTTCGACTATTTAAAAAAACCTCATGAGAGACAATGTTTCCCCGCGCTTTATGATGTTTTTTATAGTATACTAATCATTAAATTTGCAATCTACTATTCTTACGATTCTCCATAAATCTTTACACCGATTTTTTTCGCGGTATCTAACAAAAACTGCCTCGAGGGCGGGTATTGTTCAGCTTTCAAGTGTTCAATAAGAAGGCATCGTGTGTATTTCATCCTGCTGAGCTGTAGGAGGTAAGTCTCATAGTCATATGGTCCGTTGCCCTGGCCAAGAATTGCAGGTACAATCGCCGGCATCATTGCAGTCCAGTACTTATCCTTGGCGTGACCATACAAAATATCCTCACCGAGGAGATCAAAACATCGGGTGATCAGTTCAGTCGTACGGAAGAATGTACCGGCATAAAGCATATTTGCCGGATCAAGAGCGACTTTAATACGATCATCACCGACATCCTGTTTCAGACGGACATGGGATTCCGGATTGTTATTGTTGCAACAGTTCACTGCTTCGACTGCAAGAGGGATTTCACTTCCTGAGGTGTCTTTAAGTATCTGCTTTAAAGCATTGACCGACATTTCCCATGTCTCTCTTGTCCAGTTATCAGGATGAGGAATGTCCTTATTTTTTGGGTTACGACCGCCGGTGTGGGTAAGAACAAACTTGAGACCAATACGATCGGCAAGCTCAATACCCTGGGCTATTCGCTTCTGGTTATTGCGGGCTTTCGTTGTGTCCGGATCGATGATGTTTACAACAACATGAAAACCGTAGAATTCGACATCATATTGTTTAAGAGCCGCATGCAATTCTCTGATCTGTGAGTCAGTTATCGTATCAAAACCTCTGGCGTTGCTTTCACAAGCAGTATAGCCGGCATCGCGTATACCTTTTACCACATCGCCAAAACTTTTCCCTTCACCCGGCATACGTATTCTGTGTGCTATGCAACTCAGCCGTACAGGTGTCCGTCCGGGTGTCATATCCCGTTTGAGATTTTGAGGGGGGCTCCACTGTGTCAGGAAATCTTCACCCCATACTTCATCAAGAGTAACAGCATGAGAAGGAGCCGGTTGAGCACTCAGAAACATTCCCGTTGATAAAGCTCCCGTTGCTGCGATTGCCTTACGTCTCGAAATAGGTTTTGTCATGACCTAAGATCCTCCCTTTACTCGATTTAAAATTAAGATGAATGAAGTTTTTTATTGTATAACCGTATCTAAATCCCTTAAAATAATACTTTCCATAAAACTTCATGTATTTGATGAGACATACTTATAAAAGGTGTCAATAAAACATATCATTTTTAAAAAGTCTGAATCAATTGTTTTTTTTGCCATATGATACATCAAAAAAGCTTTTTACAGTTTTATTTTTTTGTATAAAATCAGGCAACGCAGGTTTTTATCAAGTTAGAATTCAGTATACTGTCGGAAGTGTAGATTATCCATGTAAATTTTCTTCACCTCTTCCATCTTTTCGATCTCAACTCACAATCGCCTTAAAATTTACTACTCAGGAGTGTTTACAGAGCTTCTTTCCTCAAATCCAGTTGAAAACCAGATCATAATCACAGTCTATGCCTTGATAATACTCCCTCATGTCTTTAATTTAGAATATGTCGGGTAACTTCACTTTTCTGAATAGATTTAATCCGATATTCCCCATATCAAAATCATGAGGGCTAATAACTCCGAATACTTATGCTATCAATTCCATAATATTGCTTTTAATCATTTCAAACAAGATTTTTCCTTGGGAATAGTTTACTTTTTTCTTGTTTCATTACATTGATTGTACTGAAAATGGCCACCGAGAGACAGCTATCCCTTAGTTTTGCACAGAAAGGCTTTGTGTTAACCGGCACAACATCGTAATCGTTCTATCCGAGACACTATCCCGGCAAATAACCTTTTGTCTATTGCAACCTCAACCATCTGAAACGTGACATATCTACTGTGTCTGACAATCTTCGCCCCGGTTTTGATAAATTTTACGAGGAGACTGCGAAGTGACCGGTGTTTTATTTTCTTTGGAAGAACCAAACGTCTAAGGAAATTTCCCGGATTGTATGCCAGAACGAACAGCCAGAGCCTAACCTGATTGGAGACGAAATGTTTGCATGAGAGCCGTGTCCGGTTCAGAGCATATTTACCTTCTTTTATCCATTACCAGGCAGTTCCTCGTTCATTGTAGAAATGTACAATGCTTTGTGCCTTGGCGCTCATGTTGGTCACGATGCGCAAGAAGTCCACCGTTCGATGACACCTTTATTTATTACAACACACTATGTGTGCATGAAATTCAAGCTTGATACCTCCATCAAAACCAACTTTCATGCTTTCACCCCCCGGGTGACCAGTATTTGTCAGATATTTTCGAATGTTATTTATTATATAATAACATGTTATGACTAGTTATGAAAGCGTTTTTTGGTTTTATATGGTGAATAGGGGCTAAGACTTTTTGGATTACCCACAAGAATCTCCATCTTTGAAATTTTTTAAAACGCTTATAAAGTTAGCTCCGCTTATATCCCCTCCCCATACCCGAACTCATCCCTTAACCCCTTCTCTTGGCAAGAGAAGGGGAACTGAGTAGG
>AQSL01000078.1:5000-8539 GCA_000403035.1 Candidatus Latescibacter anaerobius SCGC AAA252-E07
AAGGTTAAGCAGTTCTGCTGCGAAGCCGTAGCGAAAGCGAGTCTGAACAGGGCGATTCAGTTCCAGGCCGTAGACCCGAAGCCGAGTGATCTACCCTTGGTCAGGATGAAGCGTGGATAAAACCACGTGGAGGTCCGAACCAGTTCTGGTTGAAAACAGTTTGGATGAACTGAGGGTAGGGGTGAAAGGCCAATCAAACTCGGAGATAGCTGGTTCTCCCCGAAATATATTTAGGTATAGCCTCGTGCTATAGAGTGCCGGAGGTAAAGCACTGAATGGGCTAGGGGCCACACCAGGTTACCAAACCCAATCAAACTCTGAATGCCGGTCACTTGTTACACGGGAGTCAGGCTGCGAGGGATAAGCTTCGTAGCCGAGAGGGAAACAACCCAGACCATCAGCTAAGGTCCCTAAGATATGCTAAGTGACAAAGGATGTGAAATTACACAGACAACCAGGATGTTGGCTTAGAAGCAGCCACCATTTAAAGAGTGCGTAACTGCTCACTGGTCAAGTGGTTCTGCGCCGATAATTTCCGGGACTAAGCATATCACCGAAGCTATGGAATCGAAAGATTGGTAGGGGAGCGTTCTGTTATAGGTTGAAGGTGAGCCGTAAGGCTTGCTGGACGAATCAGAAGTGAGCATGCTGGCATGAGTAGCGATGAATGCGGGTGAAAAACCTGCACACCGAAAATCTAAGGTTTCCTGGGGAAGGTTTGTCCGCCCAGGGTTAGTCGGGTCCTAAGCCGAGGCCGAATGGCGTAGGCGATGGAAAACAGGCAAAATATTCCTGTACCACCACTGAAGTGTTTGAGTGATGGGGTGACGTAGAAGTGAAGGCCAGCCGGCGATTGGAAGAGCCGGTTTAAGCAGGTAGGGGGAAGTTCCAGGCAAATCCGGAGCTTCAACCCCGAGATGCGATAAGGAGAGCGTTAGCTCACAAACTGGTCGTAATCATGCTACCAAGAAAAACCTCTAAACGAATTTCATTGGTGTCCGTACCGTAAACCGACACAGGTAGATGAGGAGAGTATCCAAAGGTGATCGAGAGAACCCTCGTTAAGGAACTCGGCAAAATAGCTCCGTAACTTCGGAAGAAGGAGCACCCCTGAGTATGTGAGCAGACTTGCTCTGTGAGCAGAATGGGGTCGCAGAGAAATGGCCTGGGCGACTGTTTACTAAAAACACAGGTCTCTGCTAAATCGTAAGATGATGTATAGGGACTGACACCTGCCCGGTGCTGGAAGGTTAAAAGGAGGGGTCAGCCTGCCGTAGCTTCGGCTATAGCGGGTGAAGCTCTGAATTGAAGCCCCAGTAAACGGCGGCCGTAACTATAACGGTCCTAAGGTAGCGAAATTCCTCGTCGGGTAAATTCCGACCTGCACGAATGGTGCAACGACTTGGGCGCTGTCTCAACGAGGCTCTCGGCGAAATTGTAGTTCCGGTGAAGATGCCGGATACCCGCAGTAGGACGGAAAGACCCCGTGAACCTTTACTATAGCCTGACATTGGGTTCTGGCATATTATGTAGAGTATAGGTGGGAGACTTTGAAGTGGGGGCGCCAGCTCTCATGGAGTCAACATTGGAATACCACCCTTGGTATGTCGGGATTCTAACCATGTACCTTGAATCAGGTACTGGAACATTGTCTGGTGGGTAGTTTGACTGGGGCGGTCGCCTCCTAAAATGTAACGGAGGCGCCCAAAGGTTCCCTCAGTGCGGTCGGTAATCGCACGAAGAGTGTAAAGGCATAAGGGAGCTTAACTGCGAGACTTACAAGTCGAGCAGATGCGAAAGCAGGGCTTAGTGATCTGACAGTAGCGCGTGGAAGCGCTGAAACTCAACGGATAAAAGGTACTCCGGGGATAACAGGCTTATCTCCCCCAAGCGTCCATAGCGACGGGGAGGTTTGGCACCTCGATGTCGGCTCATCGCATCCTGGGGCTGGAGAAGGTCCCAAGGGTTTGGCTGTTCGCCAATTAAAGCGGTACGCGAGCTGGGTTTAGAACGTCGTGAGACAGTTCGGTCCCTATCCACTGTGGGCGTTAGGAAATTTGAGGAAAGCTGTCCCTAGTATGAGAAGACCGGGATGGACGAACCTCTGGTGAACCAGTTGTTCCGCCAGGAGCACTGCTGGGTAGCTACGTTCGGAAGGGATAACCGCTGAAAGCATCTAAGTGGGAAGCCCATTCCAAGATGAGATTTCCCTATCAGGACCCATGAAGACTACATGGTTGATAGGCCGCAGGTGTAAGTGCAGTAATGTATTCAGCCGAGCGGTACTAATAGTCCGATTGACTTAACCGATAATTTTAAAAAAAATCTTTTGCCAGAGGGCAGATTTCATGAGAGTTCATTAAGATAAATTGCTCATCATATTTGATTATGTTGAAAAAATTCCCGGTGATTAGAGCGGTGGGGTCACACCTCTTCCCATTCCGAACAGAGAAGTTAAGCCCACTTGCGCCGATGGTACTGCTTGGGCAACCTTGTGGGAGAGTAGGTAGTTGCCGGGATTATTATAGTATGAAGCGCCCTCTCTGTGAGGGCGCTTTTTTTTGAGTGTTTCAATACAATTATTCATTGGATACTTGCATATTCTTTCTCAACTTTATAATTTGTAAATAATATATTATTTCATGACAGGTTATCCACTTTTACAAGGTATGTGCCTTATGTCGCAAAACATCGATGTACTCTGTATGATGTCTCACCAGGATGATGCCGAGATTCTGTGCGGAGGGACGCTTATTAAGCTGAAAGACCAGGGATACTCTGTGGGAATCGTTGACTTTTCGCGGGGTGAAATGGGTTCGCGTGGAACTCCTGAACAGCGCCAAAAAGAAGCGTCATGCGCCTCGGAAGTTATGGGAATAGATGTGCGTATGAATCTCGAATTTCCCGATGCCCGCATTGAAAATACGATTGATAACAGGCACAAGGTTATTCAGGCAATCCGTGAATATAAACCCCGGCTTATCATTACCCATGATTTTAATAACCGTAATCCCGATCACACCCATACAGCTATGCTGGTAAAAGAAGCTGCTTTTACATCAGGGCTTGTGAAATACATTACCGGTCAGAATCCTCACAGACCGAACAAGATTCTTTACTGTATGGAATATTTTGAGTTCGACCCGACAATAATTGTTGATATAACCGAACAGTATGATCGTAAGTTAAAAGCTATATTTTGCTATATGAGCCAGATTCATAACCCTGAGCTAAAAGAGTATCCGACCTATATCGCTTCGGACCGTTTTTTAAAAGAAATGGAAACCCGATTCAAGTATTACGGGTCTAAGATACATAGCGATTACGGAGAAGGATTCAGGATGGATACCCCGGTTGAAATCGTGGATATTGTTCAAGAGATTGCCTTGAGGTCATTAATTCCGGGACAGAACAATAGTAATAAATAAAAAATGCTGCTTATTAAGTTAAAACAGCTTCAATAGAATTATTACGTTAATAACTATCTGTATTTTCTTAACTCACCCCCTCAGTCCCCCTCTCTTGGAAAGAGAGGGGGT
>AQSL01000079.1 GCA_000403035.1 Candidatus Latescibacter anaerobius SCGC AAA252-E07
TGAAAAGACTTTTTCACCGCCCTCTCAAGAAATGTAAATAGAAGAGGAATATTTTTTTCTTAGCATGAGGAATTTTTATTATTATAATGTACTGTAATAATATGAGATTGTTCGCAGTAATATATAATTTTCAATGAAAGAGGGGTAGTATAATATGTTCAAGGAAAGTATATACTTTTTATTAATAGCATGTATGTGTATAGCATGTATGTGTATCGGCTGTTCGAAAACTACCGATGAATTGATTAAGGAAATGGACAGCGAAAATATTACAACCAGAAGCATTGCAGCGACAAAACTTATGAGCCGCAGGGGAGATTCTGAAACCTGCAGAAAACTTGTTAATCTTCTTGACAGCGATAATGAACAACTTGTGTTCCTCTCAACCCAGATTCTCGGGAGCTTTGCGGATACGACAACGATTCCTCCGCTTGGCCGGATGACTGAACATCCAAATCCGAATATACGTGAAATGGCCGCCAGATCGCTTGGAAACATTGGACATGAAGCAGCTTTAGACTATCTGGTTGAAGCGCTTGATGACTCCGTATCAAGTGTCCGTCATGCTGCAGTTTCTGCAATAGGGTATTTGTATTATCCGCCGGCATCAAAATATATTTTCAGGATGTTCAGGGATCCGGCGGACAGTGTTCGTGCGGCGGCTGTTCAGGCACTTTATATATATCGCAATCATGTGGATGCCGGAGTTCTTGCCGCTGATTTTGCAGTACCTTTAAAGGATAAAAGCGATCTCGTACGGTATGTTACGGTACAGGCGCTCGGCTGGTCTTCTCCCGGAGGGTATCCTGACAGTACTGTTGCAGGGGAGTTCTTAATAGAAGCTCTCAAGGATCAGAACAAGTATGTCCGTCTCGAAGCCATAGTCAGTCTCGGTAAAAACCGTTATAAAAATGCAGTTCCCTATCTTAAGAATATGTATGATCTGGCTACTTTGGATGAGGAATTTGCTATCTCGGAAACAATAAAAGTCATTTCAGGTGAAGATTTTCCACCGCCGGATGAATAGTACTATCGATTCAGTAGAAACAGTTCCATTTTGTTAGCCCGGATTTTGCACAGATTTTATGATATGATAAAAGTATTTCGCACATAACTCCCTTTCAAAACAGAGAGATTGGGGACTAAAAAGATGTTGTTGTCACCTCTCTTTATGTAAAAAATAAGACGGAAGGTGGAGTTAAAAAAATATATAACAATAGTGAGGGGGTTATCATGATTAACCACGATTATCCATCCCGCAGAAAAATTCTGAAGGCGGGACTTACTTCTCTTGCAGTTTCATCAGTACATACAAATTCATTGCGTGCCGCACCCAAAAAGCCCGGCGAAGTAAGGGTGTTATTTCTTGCCGGTGACTACTGGCACAACGGTATGATGTATGAAAGTCACTGGAGAAGAATTCTCGGTGTAACCGGGTGGAATTTGCTGTTTGCCCAGTCGAGTAAGTTTATTACTCCTGAAGTCCTTAAAGATACAGACCTGTTTATTTTCAGCAGGTATGGCGGTGGTAATCCCGGTTTTACTACTGATGGATTGGTCGAAGAACGGCCTGAAAGCGCACCCTGGATGTCCAGTGAACAGGAAGATGCCATCATCGAAAATGTTACTGAACGGGGTATGGGTATTATTCCTTTTCATTGTTCGATTGCGAATACGGTGAATAAAAAAGTTTTGGGGCTCATGGGTGTTAAAGAGATGATTATGCACGGGCCGTGTGTTATGACGTCATTTTATAATTTGAATCAGTATCATCCGATTACTGAAGGCGTCGAGTCATTTGAAGAGGTTGATGAAATATTCGGAGCGGTTATGCTCGATGTTGACTACACGCCGTTATTCAGAGCCAAACAGAATTATGAACTGTTGCAAAAGGCATCGGGTGATCCATATTCCGGCGGCTACTATGCTGAAAGGGAGAACTTTCCCCTCGACAGGCTTGCAGGCTGGACCCGGGAGGTCGGTAATGGCCGTATGGTTTATCTCAACTGCATGAGTTATCAGACGGTGTTCTGGAAAAAATCCTTGAAGGAGATAATGTGGCGGTCTGCCTATTGGGCGATGAACAAAGATATTCCCGAGTCCGGTCTAATCGAGGGCAGGGGAGTTGACAGGTAATGAAATCTGTTATTTATCAAGAAAAACAAATGAAATTGAAATGAATGCGTTTTGAAATAGTGGAGGATTTATCGGTGATGGAAAATAAAAATAAATCACGCAGAAAATTTTTAAAGACAGGACTTGCTGTCAGTGCTGCATATGGCACAATAGCTAATCCCTTATTAGCTGAGCCCAAAAAGCCCGGCGAAGTCAGGGTGCTCTTTCTCGCCGGTGATTACTGGCATAACGGTATGATGTATGAACGTCACTGGAGAAGAATCCTTGGTGTTACCGGGTGGCGTTTGATGTTTGCGCAATCGAGCAAGTTTATCACTCCGGAAGTCCTTGACCAGACCGACCTATTTGTTTTCAGCAGGTATGGTGGCGGAAATCCCGGATTTACTACGGACGGACTTGTCGGGAAACGACCCCCCAGTGCCCCCTGGATGTCCAGTGAACAGGAAGATGCTATCGTTGAAAATGTTACGAAACGAGGGATGGGAATTATACCATTTCATTGCTCGATAGCAAATACGCCAAATAAAAAAGTTATGGCGCTTATGGGCGTTAGAGATATGATTATGCACGGGCCGATGGTTAATGCATACTTCTATGATATGAACCAGGACCACCCGATTACCAAAGGTGTCGAGCCGTTTGAAGAGGTCGATGAAATATTCGGAATGGTTATGCTCGATGACGATTATACTCCTCTTTTCCGGGGACGTCAGGATCTTGATCTTGTGAGAAAAAGATCGGGCGAAAAGCATGAAGGTTTTTATGGTGTAGAGGGCGCCATACCGATTGACAGGATGGCCGGATGGGCACGCGAGGTTGGTAATGGCCGGGTTGTGTATCTTAATTGCATGAGTTACCAGGAGGTGTTCTGGAAAAAATCGTTGAAAGAGATAATGTGGCGGTCCGCGCACTGGGCAATGAAAATGGATATTCCCGAATCCGGTTTAATCGAGGGACGGAGCAAGGACAGAGAATGATTCTCGTAATCAACCGTAGATAGGGAAGCATGGCGGATTTTCGGTTCGGTAATACCAACTATAGAACAAATATAATATGAAAGGATGAACATGAATCGTCGGAAATTTTTAGGTGCCAATACGGTAGGTGCCGCCGGATCGGTTTTTCTCGGACATAAAGCATTTGCAGAAACGAAGCAAATGGATACCATTCGGGAGTCATCAAAAAATATTAATGTCCAAGATACCGCCGATATCATTGTTCTCGGAGGTGGACCGGCGGGTTGTTCGGCGGCCATAGCTGCCGGCCGGCTCGGACTCGATGTGCTGCTTGTGGAGCGGTACGGTTATCTCGGCGGCATGGCCACGGGCGGATTGGTCATCGGGTACTTTGAATACGATAAAGGTATGCGCGGCATTGTTAGTGAAATTAACGATAGAATTATCACTGACGGCGGCCGCTATGTGGAAACTAACAGGGTCAGCAAACATGAGCCGTTTTTCAATCCGGAAATGTTCAAAATAATGTGCCTCGACATGGTTGAAAAAGCGAATGTCCGATTGCTGTTTCATGCCTGGGGGGTCGGCGCAGTCGTAAAAAATGATAAAATCGAGGCCGTTATTATCGAGTCAAAATCAGGCCGTCAGGCACTGCGGGCAAAGATGATTATTGACTGCACAGGCGATGCAGACACCGCAGCATGGGCAGGTGTGCCCCATGAAAACACAACTGAATCGAACGGGCTTGCGCTGGACTTTATTTACCGCAACGTCGATTTCGACAAATACCGTCATTTCATCACCTATTTCCCGGATGAATGGAAAAAAATGAAGGAGAAACTCAACAAGGATAACATTAGCTGGGGAGCGTGGTATATCGGCTGGAATGACCTGGCCTGGTTTAACACTTTTTACAAGGGTAATCCGACAAATGTAAATGATCTTACGAACTGCGAGATAGACCTGCGTCACAGGATAGTGAAACACTGGGAATTTTATAAGAAAAATGTTCCCGGTTTCGAGGTTGCGACGATTTCAAAAACGGCCTCTCAGATTGGCTGCAGGGTGAGCCGCAGGATTACCGGCGAGCACGTGCTTACAATGGATGACCTGAAAGCCGGAAAATTCGATGACACGATCGGGAAAATCTGTCCCTTAAAGGCGGGAAACCTTCTCGATGTCCCGTACCGTTCGCTCGTACCGAAGAAAATAAACAACGTACTGTACGCGGGAAGATGTATATCGGGTACTGTCGATGTCATTCAGAGAATCCGGGGGATGTCGGGATGTAGTGTATTCGGGCAGGGTGCGGGTGTCGCAGCAGCGCTTTCCCTGAAGGAAGGCGTCTCACCGCGCAAACTCGACATTGGAAAACTTCAGGCCTCATTGCGAAACCAGGGAGTTGATATTTAGCGCAATCCTTTCAAAATGGGGAGACTATGGTACTACAGAGAATAACGAAGAGAGAGAAAAGCTGTTCTTATGTTTGATAATTGTATGAGAGGGTTGTGAATTTGTACTTTTTCACGCACTTCAGAATACAATGTATAATGTTTGGTTGCTGTCATCGGTCTTATCGACCNGACGGAAGGTCATGGGAACGTTTCGCCCTGATCCCTGAAAGTAATATCCGGAGTATGATAGTTTTTTACAGGACTTTTTATGTTTTGATTATTTTATTGCTTTTGTAAGCTCCGTGTCACCGGATGTTATAAAAAAATTAACAATTATCCTGTAATACCTTTTATTTCAATATATTATATCAATGAAAAAAAATAAATATTTCAGAAATTGATATTTTTTTTTGGAACTTATTGCCCCGTCCAATCGTTGATTATATACAACTGTGTTGTTTATGGAGGGGTAAAACATGCTGACAGCTTCTATAATGAATACAAATAAAGATACATTATCGGATAAAGATATTCTCTTTGACCTTGTTGATAAGGATGTTGATTCGTTCAATATTATTGTTGACAGGTATAAAAACAGGTTACTTAATTTTGTATATAGATTTGTGAAAGACTTTGATGTTGCCGAGGATATTGTTCAGGAGACGTTTGTGAGGGTATTCAGGAAAAGACACAATTACAAAGCAATTGCGAACTTTTCAACATGGATATTCACTATTGCCGGAAATCTTGCAAAAAGTGAGCTCAGACGGAGAAAAAGATGGAAATTTCTGTCGATTGATGCTGAAAACAATGAGGAAAAAAAATTCGAACTTCCGGATAACGGTATGAAACCCGACAGGGCTGCATCAGTTAAGATTCTCGATGAAAATATTCAGGATGCCATTGATTCACTTCAAAGCAAATATAAAGAAGCATTGATATTGAGGGATATAGAGGGGATAAGTTACCAGCGGATAGCGGAGATTTTAAGTGTACCGGTGGGTACTGTGAAATCAAGGGTGAACCGTGCACGAATAAAACTTCAGAGAAAGCTCAAGGGACATACCCCTGATGATGAGTTGCTTCAATAATGTATTACCAAGAAGGATAATGACAAAAATGTTTACGTATCGTAACCATTCAAATTCAGAGGAGGTGTTATAGAGAATTGAAAAGTGCTAACGAAGTTTCCATGAAATGTTCGACGTTTAAAGAAAATATAAGAGCTTTTATTGATGATGAACTTCCGGTAAATATACGATCGGCTTTTCTGAAACATTCTTCTGAATGCACATCATGTAATCATGAATTACAGATGATGCAACATGTTAAAAAGACACTCGTAAATCTAAAACGTGTCTCAGTATCACCTGAATTTGATTTCAGAATGAAATCAAGTATCAGACGTGAATACGAACTTCTTCGTAATCCCTTTTATGTTTTTAAAGTCATCATTTTTGAAAACATGTATAAGTTTATGATGGTTCCGGCCGTTGCAGTGGTAGTGGTGGCAAGTATATTTATTTACACTAATCATGCCAAGCTTCAAATGACACCGATGTTGCCGGTGGAAGTTATTTCTCAAATTGATGCTCGAGATAGTTTTGAATTAGGTTTTGAAGATGAGAATACCGATGTTGACGAGGTGCGTTATATTTTAGAAACTGTTAAACCTCTGGATGGTGAACGCGGAATTTTCCTGAATGAACCCGATTATACTATACATACAGATTCAGTGAATGACAATTTGACTTTAGTAGGTTTCTGAGCATATGAAAAGTAGTATATTGCACATAGTCATATTGTTAACGTTTTTGGTATCTTCTCCATCTTCAAAAGCGGATTCTTTTGATGAGGTTGAGCAGAAAATACTGAAAAAATACGGTCATAATGTTTTCGTTGTGAACGCGTATACAAAATATCCCCAAACAGAAAACGAAGAAGATACAATATCTCGTTATAAATGTCAGAATGTCGGTACGGCATTCTCTTTTGATAATGATGGTCACCTAATTACACTCAACAGCGTTATTAAAAACGCAGTAAATATTAAAGTTATTTCATATAGCGGCGAAAAAACCAAAGCCCGGGTACTTGGGTGTGATAGTGAAGGGAGTATAAATGTTCTGGAGATTGATAGGTATCAACCTTTATCTATCCCCAAAATCTCTACCTCTTATGATATGATTCCGGGGAAAGCGGTGTTTTTGCTTGGGATAGTTAAGGGAGAAGGTTTAACGACAAATACCGGTGTTATAAGCAATATTAAACCCCGTAACGGAACGTTCATTATTGATGTTGAGGGTAACCCGGGAACTTCAGGGACCCCTGTTTTTGATAAGGACGCTCATTTACTTGGATTTATTGCGTATCAAATAGAAAGCACCGAAGATGATAAGGAATTAAAATCCTCTTCCCGTTCATGTTATTATGTGGTTTTACCGGTAGAATACACTTCTGCAATTGCCGGATCAATAATTAACAGGGATAGAGGAACCTGCGGATGGTTTGGGATCTACAGCAATTTTAACGTTAACTCAAGTGGTGAAAAGGGAGTTATTATTCAAAAAGTTATTAAAGATAGTCCTGCAGAAAAATGCGGGCTTAAAATAAAGGATTCGATTATTGAATTTAACGGTGTTCCAACTTCAACCCCTCTTCAGCTCATAGAAGCCATAACCTCCACCAAATCGGGTGATACGGTCCCTATCATGATCAGGCGCGGCACTAAAAGTTTATCTTTTTCTGTAAACCTTTCATCCTATCCCGAATCCAACTGAAAAGTATCATACTATTCAACAAGCTCATTTAAATTAAAATAGACGTATCAAGTTAGCCCGGCTTTTTCAGCCACTCCTCTCCCCAACTCATTCCTTAATCACTTCTCTTTTCAAGAGGGGGGGAACGAGGAGATGAGTTATGAATAAACAAGTACTTAAAACTTTATTTTTGTTAATTTCTGCATGTTTGGTGTTTCAACTTTATAAGCGTGAAATAACATAGTATATCGTTTGCTAATAGAGTATGAATGGTAGCAAAAACCTTATGGTCTGGTGAATTTTTATACACAGCAGGAGAAATGTCAGATCTGTCAAGCATAACAATGTCTGTTTCGTTTCAACAAAAACAGGTATATTGCGGAGTATGAAAGAAAATAATTGTTTGAATGTATTGTTGATTATATAATAAGAGATACAAACATGATGAGAAGACATCATTATACCTGACATTCAAGGCAAGGAGCAGATAATTATGAAAGAAAAAACACATTTCCCGCGACGTTCGGCAATACGCCATTTAGGTACAATAGGAGTTGCATCGGTTATGGGAAACACATTATCCTCACGAAAAGCCGAAGCCCGTACTGGAAAGGCAACTGCTTTTGCGCTTGTAGGGGACCGTTATCACAATTCAGATTATATTCGTACAGCTCTGGGAAAAACTCTTGTCAGGGAGGCCGGTTTATCGATTGATTTCACGGATGAAATAACAATGCTTTCAAAAGAAACGCTTAATGGATATAAAATGCTGATAGTGTTCCGTGATGGTATGGTATGGCCCGATGGCTATGGTGGTCAAGGGTTCTATGCGGGATATGGGACACGGGAAAAATCTGAATTAATCAGTAATCCGCCTTTACCTGAAATTGATGCCAAGCCAAAAATGTGGCTCACTGCAGATCAGGGCAAAGCGGTAAAGGAGTTCGTCATGAACGGCGGTTCAGCGTTTTTTTTCCATAACAACAGCCATGTCTCTCTTTCAAGTGAGGATTACCGTGATGTCGAGGGAGCGATTTATACCGGTCATCCCCCAATCCGTCCCTTCAAGGTAAAAATTACCAACAGGGATCACCCCATTACCCGTGGAGTGAATGATTTTATTGTTACCGATGAACAGCATTATGTGATATACGATAAAGATCAAAAGTATGTTTTGATGAGAAGTATCAATGAGGACGGTCTGTCTTATACCGGTTCGAAAGGAAATCAGGGAACCTCATGTGAAGCTGGCTGGGCTTACGATTACGGGAAGGGAAGAGTGTGTTTCATGGCGCCCGGACACATGATAACCGTCTTGTGGAACCCGGAGTATAATAAACTTCAGAAAAATGCCGTTAAGTGGCTTCTCCGCGAGATTTAAAAGCGTGGTGATAAACTCATACTTTCGGGATAATGAGCTGTCAAGGGCCGGCCT
>AQSL01000080.1 GCA_000403035.1 Candidatus Latescibacter anaerobius SCGC AAA252-E07
GAAACCGCTGAAATGTATCTCTTTATGGTGGAACTGTTTGAAAAAAGCGGGTATGGTAGATATGAACTATCCAATTTTGCACTTCCCGGGAAAGAATGCAAACATAACCTATCTTACTGGAATTTCACACCATATTTGGGAGCAGGTGCTTCAGCACATTCGTATGATGGCCACATGAGATGGTGGAATGTTGAGGATCCAAAACAGTACATCGCCAAAGTTGCACATACAGAGGATCCTGTAGCGGAATATGAAGTACTTGATGAAAACAAACAGATTATTGAAACAATAATGCTGTCATTGAGAACATCAGAAGGTCTTGATTTTGAAAAACTGGCAGAACTTTCATTCGTTCAAGAGAAAATACTGAACAGTATAATCAAGAATTGCATTGCATCAGGTTTTATGGAAAACGGTGAAAATGGAAATGTGAAACTAACTGCCAGAGGCGTTTGTATTGCCAATGAAATAATTTCAGAAATAATTACGGATAGTATCTTAGAGCGGTAAAAAAGATTATACGATACAAACGGTTTATAAAAAAAGCAAAATTTTATTCAATGATTCATGAAGTTATAATAAATCAAATAACATAAGAAGTAAAAATAGCTTGCAATTTTTAATATATTTTTATAAATTATAAAGTTAATTAGAGTGGGCGGTGAGGCTCACTTTTTTAATTATTTTTCTGCATGTTACTATTTAAGGTAATCAGAGAACATAGCATTGCATTGCATATTTTAAATATGGAGAAATATTTGTATGCTTTTAGAGAACGAGTCAATTAAACGATATGATATTATTGAAGCAATCGGTCAGATAGCCCGGGAAAAAAATGTTAGCCGTGAAATGGTAATCGAAACAATAGAGACGGGTCTATTAAGTGCTGCAAAAAAACGTTTTGGGAATTCCGATCACATTACCGTGAATATTAATCCCAGTACAGGTGAAATATCTATGGAAGCCGAGTGGGATGTTGTGGAGGAGGTCGAGGATCCCGGGTGTGAGATAACCCTTGAAAAAGCCAAACTTATAAACAAAAAAGCAAAAATCGGAAAAAAAGTAATAGAACCGCTAAAGTTTGAAGACTTTGGCAGACATGCCATACATTCTGCGAAACAGAGCCTTATTCAAAAAGTAAGAGAAATTGAACGTGATAAGGTTTATGAAGATTATAAAATGAGAATAAATGAAATAGTCACCGGCACGGTTCAACAGGTTTTACATGGTGATATATATATAAACCTTGGAAGAACCGAGGCAATATTGCACCAGAAAAATCAGATTCGACGTGAAAAATATTACCAGAGCAGCACTATTCGTGCAATAATAATCGATGTTCACCGTGATATAAAAGACCCTCAGATAGTTCTTTCACGAACTGATCCGAAATTTTTAACCCGGCTTTTAGAAATCGAAGTGCCAGAGATATATGATGGAATAGTAGAAATAAAGGGTGTGGCAAGGAAACCTGGCGAACGCTCAAAAGTTGCCGTTGCATCCTCTGATCCCAGAGTAGATGCTGTGGGAGCTTGTGTGGGAATAAAAGGGTCGCGTATTCAGGGAATTGTCAAGGAACTTAATAACGAAAGAATTGATATTATTGAATACAGCGATGATATAACTACCTACCTCGCGAGATCTTTAAATCCTGCGAAAGTTCAACGTGTTGATATTGATCGTATTAATGGTAAACTTACCGCTGTAGTCGAAGATGAACAATTATCCCTTGCGATTGGTAAAAATGGATCCAATGCAGAGCTCGCAAGCAATCTTACCGGATTAAGTGTTGACATTATAAGTAATACAGAATTTATTCAACAGGAAACGGAAAAAACGAAAAAAGCAGGTCTTCTTATTGATTTAAAAGGTATTGGCGATAAAATGGTTTATAATCTTAATGCTTACAGTATCAACACAATAAAGGATCTTGCAAAAACAGATTCACATTTTCTTGTTCAAATACCAGGAATAGGTCCCAAAACTGCCGAAAAACTTATTGCAATGTCAAAAGAATATTTTAAAGAACGTAAAAAATTAAATAAAGAACAGAAAGAAGATACCATTCAGGATTCTTCCAAAGAAATCATTGAAGCTGAAGATAAAGATGGAAGCAATTGATATTTATAGGCACATATATATAGATTCAAAGAGGAGATAAAATGGAAAATAAAAGAGTATATCAGGTTGCAAAGGAATTTCATGTCTCCTCTGTTGCATTAATTTCAATGCTCAATGATTTGAATTTCAGCGTAAAAAACCATATGAGCATTATAAATGAGAGTATGTTGAAAGCTATCCAAAAGCAATTTAAAAAACAAGAGGGTGAAGCTTTAAAAGATATACAGAAAAAAAAGAAAATCAGTGAGGCTATTGATAAGAAATCAACGTTGAAAGAAGTGAGAGCTGAACCTGAAAAAAAGCAAAATAAGAAAAAGAAACACCCCCCAAAGCCCAAGGATATTGGGAATGAACAGGAAAAACAGGTTGTAAAGATTAGCAAAAAACCAAAACTGAAACGAGAACATCCTGAATCAAGGAAACCATCGCGTTCGAGATCACGGAAACACGTAAAAAAAGTTGATATGGCTGCAGTTCAGGATAGTTTTAAGAAGACACTTGCAAGCATAACAACCGATACAAAAACAAAATCAAAAAAAGGACGAAACAAACACACGGCTGAAGAATTTGTATCGGATGATACGCAGGCTGTAAGGGTAAGTGAATTTGTTTCCGTAAATGAACTAGCCATTCAGATGGGTGTGCCAGTTACGACTCTCATTACAAAATGCATGGATTTAGGTATGATGGTCTCAATTAACCAGCGTCTTGAAATGGATTCCATAGTTCTTTTAGCGGATGAGTTTGGATATAATGTCGAGAAAATTGGTGAATATGCTGAAGATATGCTTAAGGAGAAATATAAAGAAAATCATAAAGGTGCTAAATTAATACCGAGGCCACCTGTTGTGACTGTAATGGGGCATGTGGATCATGGCAAAACCACTCTTCTTGATTATATACGAAGAACGGCTGTGGTAAACACTGAATCGGGAGGCATAACGCAACATATTGGTGCTTATTCCGTTAAGTTACGCAATAAACAGAGAATTACATTTATTGATACTCCTGGGCATCAAGCATTCACCGCAATGAGGGCGAGAGGCGCCAAGGTAACCGATATTGTTATTGTGATCGTGGCTGCAGATGATGGGGTAAAGCCGCAGACAATAGAAGCTATTAATCATGCGAAAGCGGCCGAAGTTCCAATCATTATTGCTATCAATAAAATTGATCTCGAAGGTGCCGATCCGGAAAAAATAAAAGGAGAATTATCTCGAAACAACATCCTTGTGGAGGATTGGGGAGGTTCTATTCAGTGTCAGGAAATTTCTGCCAAGAAAGGCACCAATACGCACGATCTTCTTGAGAAAGTAATGCTTGAGTCCGAAATGCTTGAGTTAAAAGCAGATCCGACGAAAAAGGCTAACGGAGTCGTCATAGAATCACATATTGACAGGGGACGTGGAACAGTAGCTACCATTCTTGTGCAAAACGGCACATTGAAGATAGGAGAACCTTTTATTGCAGGAATGATATCGGGAAATGTACGGGCAATGATCGATGAACACGGAAAACGTGTTAATTCAGCAGGACCGTCTATGCCGGTTCAGATTATGGGAATGCATGGCATTCCAAAAGCCGGGGATAGTTTTTATATTGTTGACAGTGAAATTGAAGCACGGGAGATTGCACAACAGCGCCGCATTATGAAACGTGAACAGGATTTCAGACGTATCAAGCGCGTTACCTTAGACGATCTCTATGATAATATAAAAGATGGTTCAATCAAGGAACTTAATCTTATAATAAAAGCTGATGTTGATGGTTCTGTTGAGGCGCTTTCCGATTCCCTGTCACAAATTACTCATGATGAAGTATGTATAAATGTCATTCACAGTGGGGTAGGAGGCATCAATGAAAACGATGTTCTCTTAGCTGCAGCTTCAGGAGCAATTATCATAGGTTTTCATGTCCGACCTATGCCTCAGGCAAAAACGCTTGCTCAGAGTGAAGATGTTGAGATAAAATACTATAATATTATATATGAAGTCATAGAAGATGTGAAAAAAGCTTTAAGCGGGCTTTTAAAACCAACGATTAAAGAAAATGTAATCGGTACTGTTGAAGTTCGAGATGTGTTCAAAGTTCCGAAAATGGGTAATATTGCCGGTTCCTATGTAATGAATGGCAATGTAAAACGTGGCTCAAATATAAGATTAATAAGGGATAATGTAGAGATACATGAAGGAAAAGTAGGTTCTTTAAGGCGTTTCAAGGATGATGTTACGGAAGTCGGACAGGGGTATGAATGTGGTATAGGTATTGAGGGCTACAATGATATTAAAACTGGGGATATAATTGAAGTTTTTGAATTACTCAAAGAAGCAAGAAAAATATAGGAGCATCTTTTGTATTATGATAGTTGGAATATTGGATATTGATTTATTCATCCCCGACAGTAACTCTCTTAAGACCAAGAGATATAAAATAAAGAGTATTAAGGACCGTTTGAGAAATAAATTTAACGTGTCAGTTGCGGAGGTTGGATATACTGATAAATGGCAAAGGGCAACACTTGGTGTTGCAATAGTTTCAAATGAAACAAGATATATTGAGAGCGTTCTTGGAAAAGTAATGAATCATGTTTATAGCGACAATCGAGTTCAAATAATTAATTCAAATATTAGATATATATAAAATACTGTACATATGAATAAATTTAAGCGTTCTGATAGAGTTTCCAGTCTTATTCAACGAGAAATTTCAAACATTATTGAAATTGAACTCAGAGATAGAATAATAGGCATGGTAACTGTTACTGGAGTTGAAGTAAGCAGGGATTTAAAAAATGCCCGGGTATATGTGAGTGTTTTGTGCGATAAGAACGATGTTGAAGAATCTATTGTCTTATTAAATAACGCTTCAAGTTATATACGGGGCCGACTTGGTGAAAACATAGATTTAAGAAACACCCCTGCGATTAAGTTTTATTACGATTCTTCGACAGTAAACGGAATGCGGATGGACAAACTGCTTGATGAAATAAAAAAAGAACCTTGAGTGATTTTAACGGTATATTGGTTGTGGATAAACCATCTGGCTGGACTTCACACGATGTAGTAAAAAAAACAAAGATATTGTTAAATGGAACAAAAGTCGGCCATACCGGTACCCTTGATCCATTTGCCACGGGTGTACTTATACTTCTTGTTGGAAAATCCACAAAATACGCACAATTATTTGAAAAAGATGAAAAAAGGTATCTCGCTGAAATAACATTCGGTTATGCTACGGATACATATGATATCACCGGTAGCGTTACCTCTCAAGGTGATCCCGATAAAGTGGACATTGAAGTGCTTCGAGCTGCTATTAAACGTTTTGAAGGTGAATCAGAACAATATCCACCGATGTATTCAGCCATAAAAGTTGGTGGGAAGAAACTATATCAACTGGCACGAGCAGGAAAAACCATTGATCGTCAACCGCGAAAGATATTTATAAGATTTATTGAAGCCACAGTGACCAATTTTCCCAGGATCAATCTTGATATAAAATGTTCAAAGGGTACATATATTCGGTCAATAGCCGACCAGCTTGGCAGAGAAGTTGGCTGTCCGTCTCATCTTTCGTCTTTGCGAAGAACCGAAGCAGGAAAATACACCATTGCGGAAGCGATTGATTTCCTCTCAATTGTTGAATCTAATGATAGAAACACATTAAAAAGTTTAATTAATCCCATACAGTAGTCAATTAAAGTTTATTACTATGAAAATATTTAAAGAGTTCGAACCATCCCCGGAAAATTGTGGAATAAGGACTGTAGCCACATTAGGTACATTTGATGGAGTCCATGTTGGGCACCGCAAAATTTTCGAACATGTTGTTGCTCATGCAAAAACGACAGGAAAAGAAGCGGTTGTTCTCACTTTCGATAAACATCCTGTTTCAGTTATAAAACCTGATGTTACACCGAATCTCCTCACAACTCTACGCGAAAAACTTGAAATGTTTAAAGAAAGCGGAATCGAAAGTACATATATTCTTAATTTTACGAAACAAATTTCCGAAATGACTGCAGAACAGTTTATTGAAAAGTATTTAATATGCTGTCTTGGAATGGAATATTTTGTTGCAGGTTACGATCACGGTTCCGGCTACCTTAAAGTCCATATCACCTAAATGATCCTCGTCTCCAAGAATATCGGTTAGAATGACATAGTTATCACCTTCTTTTATTAAACCCATTGCAATGCCTGCGACCTGGGTCTTTATAGGAACACCGGCATCCATGAGTGACAATGAACCTGAACATACCGATGCCATGGATGAAGAACCGTTTGATTCAAGAATATCCGAAACGATTCTGATAGTATATGGAAATAATTCCTCGGAAGGTATCACGGGTGATATAGCAGATTCTGCTAAGTGACCATGCCCAACTTCCCTTCTGGATGTGCCCATCATTCGACGAACTTCTCCGACACTCAGTGGCGGAAAGTTGTAATCAAACATGTAACTCTTATAACTTGTTCCTTCAAGATCATCAATCATTCGTTCATCAAGTTTTGTTCCCAGCGTTGTTACCCCTAAAGATTGTGTTTGTCCTCTGGTAAAAAGCGCTGAACCATGAGTCCTCGGCAAGACGCCCACTTCGCAGCTTATTGGACGAATTTCATCCGGTATACGGCCATCGATACGAACAGATTCTTGTAATATCATTGAACGCATAATTTCTCGTACAATATCATCAAAAGCATTTTTTAAAAGGGTTTCGCTCTCAGGATATTTTTCTTCGAATTTTTCAATTGCTTTTTCAAAAATTGTTGCCAGTGTTGCATTTCTTTCAGTCTTATCCTTTATTGTAAAGGCATCGTTTATTTCTGTGATATATTCTTGTCGTATATCGGTAATCATTTCTTCTGTTGGTAAATTAACGGTATATTCCATAGTCGGAAGAGAGATTCCTTCGCACAATTCACGTTGGAGATCGCATATTTCCTTTATATATCCCTTCGCAAATTCAAGTGCACCAGCCATTAACTCTTCAGATATTTCATGACAGCTTCCTTCCACCATGAGAATATCATGATCTGATCCTGCTACAATAACATCCAGCTCGCTCTCATCAAGTTGTTGAAACGTTGGATTAATGATATATTCCCCATCAATATACCCTACATGAACTGCTCCAACAAATTTTTGAATCGGTAGAGGTGATAATATACAAGCGGCAGATGCCCCTATAACTCCTAATGTATCCTGATCGTTTTCTTGGTCAGAAGATAAAACATTAACGATTATCTGAACCTCGTTACGAAACCCCTTAGGGAAAAGAGGTCTTAATGGCCTGTCGATTTGACGGGCGCTTAAAATTTCTTTTGCATTTGGACGGCCTTCCCTCCTGAAGAAGTTGCCGGGTATTTTCCCGATTGCGTAAGATTTCTCACGGTATTCAACGGAAAGCGGCAAAAAATCTCTATCGGTTAAAGGCTTTTTCGTAACACATACAGTGGCTAAGATCGTTGAATCTCCATATTTGACAACAACAGAACCATCAGCCTGTTTTGCTATTTTACCTGTTTCAAGGGAAAGAATATGATTCCCTATTTGTTTGCTCACTGTTTTATACATAAATAAACACCTCAAATTTCACTATTTGCGGATTCCAAGATCCTTAATAAGTTTACGATAAGACTCTATGTCTTTACGTTCTAAATAATTGAGTAGTCTGCGTCTTTTCCCCACAAGTTTCATCAGACCTAATCTTGTATGATAATCTTTCTGGTTTGTCTTTAAGTGTTCGGTGAGTTCCAGAATACGATGTGTCATTATGGAAATCTGGACTTTTGAATCTCCTGTATTTTTTTCATCACTTCCATATTTTACAGCGTATTCTCTTTTTTGTTCTTTGGTGATTGCCATAGTTTCGCATTCTCCTTATTGATAATTTGTTATGAAATGTTTTGATTTTTCAATGTCATTCTTTATCTGTTGGACCAGTTCCTTCTGGGATCCGAATTTTTCAATGTCTCGCATTCTTTTAACGAATCCAATTCTCGCAGACTTGCCATATAAATTACCATCGTAATTTGGTATATGTATCTCGATCAATTCTTCATCATAATTGAAAGTAGGACTTGGACCGACCGTTATTAAGGCATCTTTTTTCACATTTTCAAACTTAATCCATCNGGAGTAAACTCCTGTTGCAGGAATTATTTTTTCACCATTTTTGGGAACCATATTAGCTGTAGGAAAACCAATTTTTTTCCCTATACCACGTCCTTCAACAATATCTCCCTGAAGAGAATAATCATACCCCAATAATGCTGATGCCAGGTCAACCGTTCCTTTTAAAACATATTCCCTGATTGCTGAACTTTTTATAATGATTCCTTCATATGTCAC
>AQSL01000081.1 GCA_000403035.1 Candidatus Latescibacter anaerobius SCGC AAA252-E07
AACGAGCTTCAATTCATGTTCCTTTGTTTGATACATAATATTCGTCGAGGTATTACCCTCACTGCGTCTACAACGTAAATGGGCACTCAAAAGAGGCTTGATCAGCCTTTGGGAATTGATAAATATCCAAAAAAAGGAGATTTCCCGTTTTATTGATAATTATTTTCGATTCTTATTTCGGTAATTTCTGAAATTTCCACTGGAAATTGCCACAATTACTTAGATTTTGTTAATTCAAAGGTTTCAAATTGTAATAATAAAAAACCACTCACATAATCTCTGCAAGTGGCTGTGCATATTGACTATTTTATGGTGCGCCCAGGAGGACTCGAACCCCCAATCCCCTGATCCGTAGTCAGGTGCCTTAATCCAATTGGGCCATGAGCGCATTCAGTGAACGAATAATATATATGTTTTGTACCTTTTTTTCAACTAATTTTCTTTCCATTTTACCGGAACGAATAATCCCGCAACCGGCATAATAGTCATATATAAGAGTAACAACAATTCATGTATGATAAACATCTTCCACTGTACCTCCAGCCCAAAGGTCACCTGTGTTCTCCATGCCGTAAGAACGTCCACAGCGCTTTTCAAGATAAAACCGGCGCAAAATAACAGGAACGCATAAGGGGATACTATCGAGAGAACAAGCAATGAAACCAGAAAAAAATGAAATCCGTACACAATCAGACCCGTTCCCATAAGAACCGGATTAAAATATTTACCCGTTGACATGTGACGGGTTCTCTGGCGGAAAAACGATCTGAAATCTCCGGGCGGTTTGGAATAAACATGGGTTGCTGTATCAGGCATGGTCACAACACCCGCTTTATCTATTTTCTGAATACGGTGAAGAAGGAGTGTATCATCACCGGACATGATGTTCTTCGTTGTTCCGTATCCCTCTATACGTTCAAATACATCTCTTCTGAAACCAAGATTCCGTGCGCTTGCATGGCTTCCATGCCCCAGCGCAATACTGCCGGCGGAAAGTGCAATATTCCATAAATACTCATGCCTGATAAAGGAATTCAACAATCCCGGTGCGGGTACATATGGCGCTACGCCGGTAACCATGGTGATTCCTTCGGCGAAACGGCTGACCATACCTGTGATCCAAGTTCGGGGAACCAGACAATCGGCATCGGTCTGCAGAATTATTTCACCCCGTGCACAGGCAATGGCTTTCGATAACGCGTGTTTTTTTGGCGAAACATTTTCAGGCACCGTATTAATCCTCACTATTTTCAAGTTTTTCCAGACAGCGGCAAACCGTGACAGCACCTCCGATGTCCCGTCGTCCGAACGGTCGTCAGCGATTATTACCTCGAAAAGGTCATGAAGATAATCCTGATCCATTAAGGCAGCAAGGCAGGAGCCAATTGAAGTACGTTCATTTTTCGCTGCGATAACCACGGAAACAAAACGCTTTTTTGCAGACACTTCCGAACGGATAGTACGGATAGTGTAGAATGCACCTACAATAATAACGCCTAAACATGTGTAAATAACACCTGAAAAAACAAGAAAATATATGCAATATCTCACTGTTTAACCACCTGTACCATACACATTTTTTTTTGAATTCAATTGAGACAAATCACCTGCTATGTATAATTATTATTGGATTATAAATGCAAAACTTGACAACATTTCACAAGTTATTATATTATATAACTTAATATTTGTTACGTATCAATCGGAATTAAATAATAAAACTATAGCAATTGGAAAAGAAATCGTGACACCTCGAAACCATTTTTCTATGAATATATATCATTTATTTTCTTTATGTTTTATTTTCTTTATGTTTCTTTTATATGCTGAAGTTCTTTCAAGTAATGAATCGCCGTCGGAAATTGAACTCATAAAGAAAATCGGGGCCAAGTTTATAAACGAGGCAGTTACATCATCAAAAAATCTGGATGAAGTTGCCACAAAAGTTGGTATTAGTATTGAGGAGTTAAAACGTGTATGTGATGCGCTGTCGATAGACATTGATTTTTTAGCCGAACCTGTTTCTCTAAAAAAAATGGCTTCAAAGGACTTTATACCGGATGTAATTATAGAATATAATGGAATATCGCCGTATATTCTTGTGGTCGAAAAAAGTTCGCATAAAATCTTTGTTCTTGCATACAAAAACGGTGAAAGCACCCTGTTGGATGTATTCGACTGTAAAACGGGAAAGAACAGAGGCGATAAAAAAGAGGAGGGCGACCACAAGACTCCCGAAGGAATCTATTTTCTGGTTGGGAAACATAATCGAGATCAACTCCTCCGCCTCGTCGGGAGAAACAAAGCTTATGAGTACGGGGAAACGGCTTTTGTAACAGATTTTCCGAATGATATTGATAAACTGAACAAAAAAAACGGTTACGGTATATGGCTCCATGGTACCGATGAACCATTTTTCAATACATCATCTTATGACACACGCGGCTGTGTTGTAACAACAAATGAAACAATAAAAAAACTGGATACGTACATTCAACTCAATAAAACACCGCTTATTATTGTCGAAAAACTGAATTTTTTCACACAAACCGATTACAAAAAATATAAAAAAGAATCGCTGGATATGATTGAAAACTGGAGAAGCGCCTGGAAAGAAAAAAGAATAGATGATTATATGAGTTATTATTCAGAGAATTTTAAAGACCGCGGCAGAAATCATGCTCAATATAAGGACTACAAAGCCAGAATTTTCAGAAATTACAAAATTAATTATATTGAACTCGATAATATCATCATGCTTAAATACAATGATTCATTGGTAGCGAATTTTATACAGGATTATTCCGCTTCAAACATGAAAAGCAAAAATAGTAAAACATTGTATTTCGTGAAGGGTAATAATTCATGGGAGATTATTACCGAGAAAATTCGAAATTAGACGCTAAAAGAACTGTGAGATATGCCGTTTATCAGCTTTTTTTGCAATCAGATAAAATAACACCTTTGAGAAACATTTAAAGAAATAAACTTTTTTCAGAGCTTCGAAATATAAAATGTTTAAACCGCCGTTTACTGTCATTATTCTCAAAGATTCAAAACATCCTTTGACTCTGAGAATAACGACCAGGTTTGTTTTGTTATTATTACTGATAACTTTCATTTTTGCGTGGCTTGCTATTTCCGGAATCATGCTGTATTTGCCACGAAATAATGCTGTATATGAGTTTCAAAACAATGAACAGAAATCACAAAATGCTGAGTATATTCTCATCGAAAAAGAGAACGATAAAGATGAACTCTTTGAACCGGATGTAAGGGATCTTGTCATACAACAAGTAAACGGTTCGGTAGAAATCACATTTACCTTTGAAAATGCTGCCAACAATGATGAACTGTATGTATGGCTTATTATTAATCCGGAATCCGAGAACTCGGGGGAAACACTGATGTATCCGCGTAACCCGCTTTTCAGGGGTGTCCCTGTTGATTATAGAAATGGAATCTTCTATAAATTGATGGATCATAAATATCTTAAAGCTACTTTTTCCGGGCCGAATATTGGAATTGATTTCAAAGATTTTCGGATTCTCGCCTATTCGCTTGAAGGAACTCTTATTATCGATAAAAGTTTCATCATTCAACAAAATGTAAGGATGTGATTCTCCATGTCATCTTTTACCTTTTTCAGTATCAACCGTACACGGAAATATAATTGGTTCTTATGTAACAGTCACCTACAGATATTTATCCTTATTACAGCACTTTCAATCTTTTCAGGTACACAGATAACGGCTCAAACCCACACAGTCACTTACATGGAAAACTCAGACCATGAATTGACAATATACTATATAAACGGTAAGGAATCCGGAAAAACCATGATGATTATCGGCGGTATTCAGGGTGATGAGCCCGGCGGATATCTCGCTGCAGATCTTTATGCCGATATGTTACTGGAAAAAGGCAACCTCATTGTTGTACCTCGTGCCAATTTCAATTCAATAAAACAAAACACACGTGGTGTCAACGGCGACATGAACCGTAAATTCTCCGCGAACAGTTCTATAACGTATGATAATGATTTAGATATCGTTGATATACTCAAGAGTCTCATTCAAAAAAGTGATGTTCTTTTAAATCTGCATGACGGTTCCGGTTTTTATTATCCTGAACATATTTCGGAAATACGTAATCCCATGCGTTACGGCCAGTCAATCATAGCTGATGCTTCACGCTACTCAGTTACCGAAAAAAACGTAATTGACCTCGAGAGTCCTGCAAAAAGAGTGATAGCAAAGGTTAATCAGAATATTAAAAATAATGACCACCTTTTTCGTTTTAACAATCATAATACACTTTCAAAAAACTCAAAACACAAGGAACAACGTAAGAGCGCAACATTTTATGCTTTAACCGAAGCCGGCATACCCGCTTTCGGTGCGGAAACTTCAAAGGATATCAAACAAGTCGAAATAAAAGTGAAATACCAGACTCTTATAATAAATGCTTTTATGGCAGAGTATGAAATAATCCCGGAGCATCCCAGTGTGTTTCTGCCGGTTCCCGAACTCGATCATCTTGTAATAAATATCCCCGGCTATCCGAATCCTTTTGCGGTAGAGAATGGCGACATGCTTTCCCTGCCACCGGGGACTTCTATCCATGTATCATCGGTTGTGGCAAATTACAAAAGGGGAATTTCAATAGATATTCTAGGGGTTGGAAATACAAATGATATGGACCGTGTTACGGTCATCAATTCACCTACACGAATACAAGTATATAAGGACGCTTATCTTTGCGGTGAAGTGAAAATTGACACGACATCCGAGCTTTCTATACAATCTCCAGGCCGTCTCAAGCAGATTGAAATCAACATCGGGAATAAAAATGTAGTTGTTTCTGAGAGCGATACTCTTCATATTATTAAAGGGGATATTATAAAAATTGTTAATGCATGGACAGCCGAACATTGTCAATCCGGTTTCCGAATTAATTTTGAAGGTTTTGTTGGGAATAAAAAAGTCAACGATGCGGAGGATAGAGGGTATACTATCGATACAGCACTTGACCTCATGAATGACTGGAGTATAGACGACAAGAGGGCCCTTTACCGAATTGTAGCTGAATCTTTACCAAGCAAGAAAATTATTGGTATGGCATATATTGCACTTGATGAACCCGAAATCGATTATTTGATTTTAGAACGTATAGATGGAACCAAACTTGCACTTCCACCCGGTTCTGTTTTAAGCTGCGGTAAAAATGAAAGGGTTAAAGTTCTTTCAATCATATCAAATATAACCGTAAAACCTTTTGTTGATATCTTCGCTTTTCCCATGGATGATCAAATGAAAAAACTGGTTCTGCCCGTTGTTCTGGAAATGTCATCCGAATTAGATATTCATTTTCGTCGTGCATCAAACGATCTTGGTTCAATTTCTTTCAGGATAGAAGGATGAAAGGCTTAACAGATTTTATAAAAAATAAAATTAACAAGGTACGTTTCGGTCAGCTTGATCAGCTTAAGGAAACACCGGCTGTCAATATGACAAAAATTCTACTAAATCCAAAAAATATTCTTATCATACCCTACAATCGTATGGGCACTTTACTTCTTGCCTCACGTGTTTTCAAAGCATTCCGAGAGCACTATGCTTCTGCAAAAATTACCGTTGCCGTTTATGAGCCCTGGAGTGTGCTTATATCGAAAGATCCGGCAATTGATAATGTTGTGGCGTATGGGGATGACATTGACACACCCAATTCAAGAGGATTCCAGAATATCGGTAAAACTCTTGCTATCCAGAAATTTGACCTGGCATTCTTTCTTTCTTACCAATTTGATCCCGTTATGGCATATTTAACGAGACTTTCAGAGGCGGATCTGAGAGTTTCTTTCAAAAGTAACTATGAGATACCCTATTTTAATGTTGAATTAATCCCTGCCGCCGGAAATCGATATGAAGTCGACCGTTACCTGGAAATGCTTCGCACGCTGGGTATTGAAGGAAACATGCGCGATTATACCCTTAAAATCGGCGACTCAATACGCCAGAAAGCAAAATTACGGTATCTTACAGGGTTCTCCCCTGATGACAAAAAAAAACGTTTTATTGGTTTTGACCTTACCAAAGAAATCGCAGGAGAACCCATCAACAAAAAAAACACTGAACAGGTTATCAATACCCTTATTTCCGGTTTTGATGCAACAGTAATTGTGTTTTTTGAACCGCAAAAAAAAGCAATGGTGGCTGAACTCAAAGAATCATTCGGTAAAAAAATCATTCTTGTCGATGATAGACCCGTTTCCATCGTTGCCGGACTCATGTCTTTCTGCAAGTTCGTTGTTACCCACAATACCGATCTTTTCCAGCTTGCGGTAGCGCTGAAAACTCCGAACATCGGTATTCTATACCCCAAGGAAATGATTCAATGGTCCCCCGGTGAAGATTCCAACCTCATGCACCTCGACCGCTCCGGTGGTTCCTGGTCCTCTGCAAACACTATTCTCCAGACCGCAAAAAAACTCATAAATCAAGTCCATAAAGTAAAATAAATCAAACATCAATCTTAATTCATGTAACACATAAAAAACTCATTTATTTTTAGAACTATTGTTTGTCAATTAAGTTATCTTGAACCTAAAAATATGTCATCGTTGGTGTGGATAGCAGCAGCATTCTATTATACAAGGTTAGCGGGATTGGAAAGCCTGAATATCTTTCTCGACATGGCTCGTTCAGTCGTTTACAGATTGAGATTGAAAGAAATACCAGGATTCGTTTATTACAAGTTGTTTTATCTGGTTAACTCAGTATCGAAAGGTACTAAACGTGTTCGGCGAACTGTGTTTAAACCAAAGTACACAGCTCAACTCACATTCTTCTGAAAAAACGGGGGGTAGGCAGCAGTTATTTATAGTAAGATTGGTGAACATAAAAAATCACTTGAGCTTGCAAGAAAATTATTAAAAGCGGGAGTCTGTTGTAAAAACGAGAGAATTATGAAATCCATCATATATGCAAACTATGTAAAATGAACAATGGAGTTAAAAATGAAACGAATATACTATCTAACAGGTTTTACCATCTTAATAGTATTTTCTTTTTCTGTTGTATCGTTTTCGCAATCAAATACTTACGAAAAGAGTATACTTTTTACATTAGAATGGGGCAGCGAAATACATCAGATTGGCTATAGAAATGGTGAGCCATATGATATTTGGGAAAAAATAGGACCTACAAATTTTACGGTTACATCAAATAATCTTATTTGGATATATGATGTTGTTCAAAACTCGATAAAGGCATTTCATTTTAACGGTGAACTCGCTCATATTTTCAAACTGCTAGAATTTGCGGGAACTGAGGGATTTATTACCTCTGATGAGCACAATAATGTTTGGTTTCATGATGCTTGGAATAGAAGGATACTGATGCTCAATCACTATGGTGAATTACAAAAAACAATCACGTATGAATCAGACAGCGGCTTGGGAGGGATCTGGATTCGGAATGGTAAACCAGTAATGGGACCAAAACGAATGCTTGATCTGCAAAGGAAACTCACTGATAATGGATATGGAAAAAAGCCCGAATATAAAGCCCAATTAGTTCATTTTGATAGTGAAAGTATCTTTAATCCTTATAGAGGAGAAAAAACAAATCGGGTTTATAGAGTAACATCAGTTGATGTGTCAAATGAAGGAGAGATTATTCCTCCCCGCCTGTTTATTAACAATGAAATAGTACAGGGATTTAGTTTTGAAGAAAAAATAGTCAGAAACTACTTTTTTTTCTTTGTCAGGGAAGACCTTTCGGGTAATTTCTATATATACGCTTTCCCAAACAGTTATGAGAAAGATATTTTTCCTTTTCTTATAAAATACAATGAAAATATGGAAAAGGTGGCATCTATAGAGTTACCGTTGATATCACAGAAATATGGTTTTGCAACTGATCCAAAAGTAATTGATGAAACGGGGAATATATATTACATGATGGTACGTAGTGAGTATATTACGCTCCTCAAATGGTCTCTTTTATAAAAGTGAAAAGGAGGAAACTTTTATCATAGTAGACAATGATGAGAAGAACAATAATTATTAGTTTATTTGTTTTGCTTTTATGTATGCCGGTTATGTGTTTTGCGGTTGAAACATATAACTCGGTGTATATTGAAGGAACTGCTCCAATATTAATTGATGGCGATCTTTCTGACTAGAGTGGATTAAGTCTTGCTGCACCACAATTAATATTTGATGATTCAATGGTCCCCCGGCGAAGATTCCAACCTCATGCATCTCGACCGCTCCAGTGGTTCCTGGTCCTCCCCAAATTCTATTCTCCAGACCGCAAAAAAACTCATAAATCAAGTCCATAAAGTAAAATAAATCAAAAAGCAATCTTCGTATCCTCTCTATCTCATCTGCCAAATAAAAACTCTTTTCTTTTCAGAACTATTGTTTTTTCGAAACAGCGAAATCCGGTAGTTTCAATTTACATATAAAACAATTAGTTATAATATTATAATAAATAATTTTTAATATATAATAAATAAGTACTTGACAAAACATAATAACACCTATATATATATATACATAAAGTTGAAAAAGTACTCATTGAAAAATTCGGTAACGGAGGTATTTATATGAAACGCTTGCACTATATATTTTGTTTTGCCCTTCTACTAATGTGCTGTAATCTTGGTTCGAAGAAATTTTATCACTAGTATTTTTGACCAATATAGGATATGATTT
>AQSL01000082.1 GCA_000403035.1 Candidatus Latescibacter anaerobius SCGC AAA252-E07
TTCATTTCACCAACATCATTTTTTGTGTTTTCACACCATCTTGAGTTCTTAACTGATAAAAATAAATTCCAGAAGTTACATTATTTGCATTAAAAATAACTTGATGCAAGCCTGGTTCTTGGATTTTATCAACTAAAGTTTTAATTTTTTGGCCTGAGATATTATATATATCTAAACTTACTTTACTATTTTCAGGAAGTTGATACTGTATTGTAGTCGTTTCGTTAAAAGGATTCGGATAATTCTGCTTCAAACTAAATTCAATAGGTTTATTTTTTGCGACATAGTTTGGTTCTGGTCGTGTTAAAACGAGATTTTCATGATATTTATTTACCTTAAAATCATTTTTACTAACATTAAATCCAATTATATAGTATCCCCTTAACGAATCAAAGAAAAATCCGTAACCCTCTATTATCCAAACATCAATATCTGTATCATAGTATTTACACCAATCATTTAAATTAATACTTGTATCACTTTGTGGTTCAAAAAAATACCAATCATTTAAATTTAATGGATCATCACCAACCAAAATACAATTAATTGGATGCGCAGGAGTAGAAGAATGAGTATAATATACCGGGAGATTGAATCTTCCATCATTGATTGCATTGTATTTCGATGTAATGTCATACTTATTTCTAAGTCCGAAAAAATTAAGACATATTTGAGTAGAAAAATCACCACATTGCCATTCATCTTTTATATGAGTAAGTTCGTCTGTTTTATCAATGTGTAACATTTTTTTAACCCAATCTTTTCTTTGTTCTCTTGTTTGCAAATTATTCCAATCTCCTGGCAAAACAGTTCCATTAGTAAGATACTCTTTTAAAATTAATAAATCTGAACTTGTTGAACAAGCCCCATCTCCATCAACATCTGCATAATCATTTGAAGTTCCATCTTTCATTAAATCATGATCATCCCAATTAACTTTTCCATCATCATTAACATCACCGCTTCCATAATAATTTTCACTTAAGACATTTGGTCTAAGAAAAGGATTAAAAATATTTGTTATTAAACCATATTTAGTTTCTAAGCTTCCTTGAGTATTAAGGTTAGATGGTCTAGTCAAAATAAGGTTTTTATCATATTCATTTATCTCAAAATCATTTTTACTAACATTAAATTCAACAATATTATCAGAAACTCTACTTTCTAATCCAGTTTTGAAAATATCGCTTATCATAACATCAGTATATTCACCCCAATAATTTAAATTAATTTCTATATCTGATTGTGGTTCAAAAAAATACCAGTCATAAAAGTTTAGAGGGTCGTCACCAATTAAAATACAAGTAATTGCATGACTTTTATTAAGAAGATGAGCATAATAAACGGGGAGATTAAATCTTCCATTATTGTCTGTATTATATTTAGATGGAACCTTATATTTATATTCAAATCCAAAAAAGTTAAAGTATGTTTGAGTAGCATAATGTTCCCATGTCCATTCATTATTATCCTCATTATAAGGCTCATGATAAGGAATTTCGTCTGTTTTATCAATCTTTAACATATTATTCAACCAATCTATTCTTGATTGTCTATCCGGAAGATTGTCCCAGTCGCCTGAAAGAATATCTCCATATCTAAGATGTTGTTCTAAGAGTGAAAGGTCTGAATTAGTTGTGATACTATCTCCATCAACATCTGCATAATCATTTGAAGTTCTATCTTTCATCAAATCATAATCATCCCAATTAACTTTTCCATCATCATTCACATCACCGCTTCCAAAATAATTTTCACTTAATACATTTGGTCTAATAAAAGGATTAAAAACACTATCCTGAGCTTCAGAATTAAATGGAATTGCTATTATAGATATTATGGATACAATACTTACCAAATTTCTAAGAGGGCTGTGAAAAAGTCCTTTTTCACACACCCTGTAATGAAATATATATCGTTTGTTGTTGTCAAGGGCTTGTAAATCAACGCATAGCGCTGACCCTTGACAGCTTACATCATGACTCATATAGTTTTCACCCCGTTTTTAAGATATAAGTATAGTAATGCTTTTCTGATTACATTATATACGATTAATTCATAAATTTTTAAATTTTTATTGTTAACTTTCCAATAATATTTTGTAAATATTTTAATTGGGGTATTTACTTTAGTGGGGTCGATACTATATGTAGTAACTTAATAAACCCTCAGTTTTTTTCATTCTTTTTAATATAGTTATATAGTATCGGTTCAATTTTAACAGCATAAAGACAATCACGGCAAGCTTCTTCCGTGCTAAATCTTTTTTCAAATTCCATGATGTTTTCGGGGTAATCTTCCATTACCTCATAATCTATATATAGTATGAACCGAAGTCAAGTGAATACCCCAGTTTAATTTTGTTTTCATGATTTTGCTCCCAATTGTATACATTTCTATATTTTAATATAGAATACTACTACACATTGTCAAATTATTTATAAAAAATAAATTTTTTTCAGCAATTTTTTAGAAAGTTATAAGATTGTATAGAAAAAGGGGAAGGTAATGAATTTAAATATCATGAGTTATAAGCATTCATTGATGCAAAATTCATTGCATTTTCTGATTGCATCCCATCACTTCAATCCATACTGCTTCAATTTGCGGTACAGGGTTCTTTCGCCGATACCGAGCAGTTCTGCGGTTTTACGGCGGTTGCCGCCGGTTTGTTTGAGGGCGTCGGTGATTGCCTGACGTTCCATGTCCTCGAGGGTGTCCGGTGTCTGGTACAGCGGTTGCTCTATTTGAATCTCGCGGGATTTATCAACTAATGGTGAGGTTGCGCCTTTCAGCAGTAATTCCTTGATTTCTACGATATCATCTTTCATGTCGATCAACGTCCGGTAAATGATCTCACGTTCATACCGGTCGGTTGTTATTTCCGGTTTCATGGGGAGATTAGACGGACTTCGTATTTCGTTCAGGAGATGCTCCGGTATGTTCTCGATTCCAATAACCTTTGCATCTGTCAGAGCGATGCTGCTTTCAACAAAATTTCTGAGTTCGCGCACATTACCCGACCAGTGCATCCGTGAGAGATATTCCTTGGCACTTTCACTAAACTGTCTGACCGGGAGGTTATTATCCTTTGTAAATTGCCGGGAAAGGCGGTCAATGAGCAGCGGGATGTCTTCAGGACGTTCCCGGAGAGGCGGCGCTTTGATTTCGAGGACTTTTATACGGTAATAGAGATCCCTGCGGAATGACCCATCCTCAACCAGTTCACTCAGGTTACGATTTGTAGCCGCTATGAAACGCACATCGACAGGTATGATATCGTTGCCGCCGACCCGCATGATCTCACGTTCTTCCAGGACTCTCAGCAGCCGGATTTGCGTCGAATGAGAGATTTCACCGATTTCATCCAGAAAAATTGTTCCACCGTGCGCTTTTTCAAACATGCCGATTCTTCGTGATGCGGCCCCTGTAAAAGCGCCTTTCTCGTGCCCGAAAAGTTCGCTTTCGAGAATACCCTCGGCAAGTGCAGCGCAATTCACTGCCAGAAAAGGTTTATCTGCCTTTGCTGATACCGAATGGATCGCACGTGCAATAACTTCCTTTCCGGAGCCGCTTTCTCCGGAGATGAGCACACTTATCGGTGTTCCGCCAATCTGCATAATGGTCTGGATTGTTTCTTCCATCACCGCAGACCTTCCGATGAGCCCGGCATTGCGCACAATTTTCGAACGCATTTCAATACGCCGCATGGTATCGGTAAATACTTTGCCGCGCAACGGCTTGTCGATTGAATAATGAGCCGAGAGGCGCTGTCCGAGTTTCTCACGTTGTTCCGTGTCCAGCGGACCTATCAGAAGTACAACAGTCTCAGACAATTTTTTATTAGTATCGCTTGCAAATCCGATAAGTTCGGCCGCCCGGATTGAACAATCCATGAGTATGGCATCATACTCAACGGTTCCGATACTTCCCGAAGCCTGTTGTATATCCGATGCGGTATCAAGATGGTCTCCGGAATTATCGGTATATTTCCGAACTGTAGTAACTATATCCGCATCATTCGAAAGAAGTAATATTCTCATGTTTTATGTGCCAAAATGTTACCAAAAAAAATCCTCAAGCGTTCTATCCGGGTTACATAATGTTCCATCCGCTCCACAAACTCATCGCCTTTCCGCTCTCTTGATACTAAAAAGGATGGTTTTAGCCTCTCTGTTTTTAAGAGGTGAGGATTATGGGAACGATGTGCTTTTATACCAAGGTTTCTGTTCGATAGTAATGTATTTCTATCCTTTCAAATTATAATTCAGTCTTCATTAAATGTAATAGTTTTGTCCTCAAGACGCAATGCTTCTTGAAGGTGCGACTCTCCTTCTTTTGTTTTTCCGAGTTTTTTTAAGGTGTTCCCCAGGTTTCTATGAGCAATGGCAAATTCGGGATTGATACTCAATGCCGCCCGGAAAAGCGTAATTGCCTCCTCAAATCTTTCCTGCCGCACAAGTAAATTCCCGAGATTGTTATATGCCATTATGAGATAGGGATTGACACGGATTGCATCGGTATAATAGGCAATTGCCTGCTTAATTTTACCCTGTGATGTAAATATTCTGCCGAGATTATAATACGCACTGTCATATTCCGGATTAATTTCAAGAGTTTTTTGATAGTACAGGACAGCATCGTCCTGCATCCCGCTTTCATTGGAAAGATTTCCCAGATGGCAGAGCAAAGAAGCTTTATCCGGAGAAATATCAATTTTTTCTAAAACATAATCAATCTGGGCAGCGATGCCCTTTTTCTTTAATTCCTCATCATAGAGAAACGAAAAATCTACGATAAGTTTATCGGAGCAATACGACGTGATGAGTTTAGAAAATCGCTCTTTCTGTAAGAGGGTGGCTTTTGAAAGGTCAACCAGTTCAATCATCGGTTTGTTGAATGAAAGCGCATATGCTACAAAATCGATTTGTCCATCGACATTCGTTAAAGCTTCACGGCTGATGTCCTTTGTTTTTTCGCTCAACCATTTTTTTGCACGGATATTTACAGATATGGAAGGGTCGTAGAAATTCATCAGTTTCGGCGCGGCAAATTCAAGTCTCGGCCGGTTATCAGAGTTAATCGTGCCTTCGCCAAAGAGTTTTTTGATATCCTCGCTTACTATGAGATTGTAAAATAACGTGTGATTGGGCAGGGTAACATTTTTTGATTGCTGTGCGTATTGGAGATTTCGAGCCGCAGTATTCACATCCAGTCTTTGTTCTCCTTGAAAGCCAACTAACAGATAATCGGTCCCTTTACCGGTTGGATCATTGACCACAAGCAGGCCGTTGGGAAAAACCTTTGAAAATGTTCTGCCAATGAGGGAAAAGTTTTGCCAGTCCATCTGGTACGCATGAACCCACTGGCAAAATATACCGCCGTCCTTAAGCCTGTTTTTTATCTGGTTGAAGAACTCGAAGGTAAACAATGTGGCAAGTCCCGCCATCCAGGGATTTGATGGTTCTGAGATAATCACATCATAGGTACGGTTGGTCAATTCGATATGCGCTCGACCGTCCTGGATAATTAGCTCGGTTTCGGGACGTGAGAGTACATTATTATTCCAGGGTATGAAAAAATCGCTGGCTGCGACAACCTGTTTATTGATATCAATAACATCCATGTGCTGAACCGGGTAAAGAAGAACCTCGCCTGCGGTAATGCCGCTTGCAAGCCCGAGTACCATGACATTTTCAGGATCATCGTGAAAGAGTAAAGGGAAATGAGCTAAAAGAGTCTGCGTACACATGTCGCCGCCATCAGTGGAAGCGTCCGATTTCCCGCTGTTAAAGAGGCTGTAGCCGGTATTACCCGCTAAATCCGTATCTTCTTTCACCGTGGTGAATCCACCGACACCATCGCCAAAATAGACAAGTTTTCCGCTGTGGTAATCGGAATAAATATCTGTTCCGTAAAACAGGGATACAAGCCACCCGATATCGAGTAATTCAGGCTCATCATAACGGTGATATTTCCCTATAGAAAGCATCATGCGGTCCCAGTGAGGGTAGGGAAATGCCATGACAAGTCCATAGATAACCACCAGAACGAGCGGTATCCATTCCCTGACAAGCTTCATTGTTTTTAAGTAATACAGGCTCGCAAAACCAAACGATACCAGAATTTGAAGGGCTATCACCATGCTCAGACTCAGTTCTTTTCCCAGAAGCGGAATAAGTATAAATCCGGCAGAAAAGGAACCGAGTACGGCACCCATTGTGTTAATTGCATACGCGAATCCAATGGATTTTCCGACATGTGAAAGGGACCGGGTATAGATTTTTCCAACGAGAGGGAACGTTGCTCCGAGCAGGAAAGTAGGTAAAAACATGAATGCGAACAGTACGGATGATTTAAAGAGCATTAACCGGGTAAAATCACTGCTGTAATTAAAAATAAGTTTTGCAAAAAATATTTGACTGTTTCCCATGATATGACTTACCCAGAGTGCAGTAATGCCCGCTGCGATCTGAGTGTAGACTAAAAGAGGAAACGGTTTTTCAGTTTTGTCTCCCAGCCAGCCGAAAAACATACTGCCCAGTGCCAGCCCTGTTATAAATGTTATCAATACGACTGTAAACGAATATGTGGTAGGCCCGACAATGAGTCCCAGCAGTTTTATCCAGATGACCTCGTATGCCATGGCGCAAAATCCGGATACGGAAAAAATAATGAGTGATCCATGTCTGAATAACCGTTGATAATCGGGAATAACAGCGCTTGCCGTTTTTGATTGCTGTGGCACGGTGTTTTCGGAGACCGGTGGTTGGCGTTTTAGCAAAAAACCTATGAGTAAGCATGAAAGACCGATAAGGACATTGAGAGTGACGGCAAAGATCATCGAACCCCATACTCCCCACATGGTAATTATCCAGAAACCGCATATGAAGGATCCGGCTGCGGCACCGATGGTATTTAATCCGTAAAGACGGCCTATATGGGTGCCCACATGAGACATATTCGTCACATAGAAACGGCTTAAAACCGGAAGCGTAGCGCCCATACATATCACCGGTAGTATGAAAAGAAGAGTGCATCCGATGAAGGTAACAAAGTTATAGAGAAAAAAATGATTGAATAACTGATTGTAGAGAATTGAATAAATAGGTTTGAAACCAAGAAGCAGCAGAGGAAGAATGAGGCCGTATACACCGACAGAGAGTTCCAGTATTCCGTAAAGTTTAAGTAAATTCCCGGGAATTTTTATTCGGTCTATGTATCTTCCGGCAAGATAACTGCCAAGTCCCAGGCCGCCCATAAAAACGGTTACTACTATACTCACCGCAAATGGCGCGCTGCCGATGATTTTTATAATGAGCCTTGACCACAGTATTTCGTAAATCAAGCCCGTAAGACCGGAAATAAAGAAAAAACCAAGTATAAGAGTATACAGCATGAAAGTATAGTACCTTACTTTTTCATTCGGTGCATGCGTGGTTTTAACGTAATATCATATAAAGATATGAATTTGAACGATATAAAAAAATGTTTTTTTCGGCGGTACTATTCGAATCCGGTCAAACTTAATAGGTACATAATTACGTGGGATCGTTACAGGAAACGGAAGAGCTGAAAAATACAAAACTCAGGAGTTTATTCGGTTGAGAGTATGGAACAGACTCTGAAATTGAGGGATTATTCTTCAATATATTCCTCCCGGAACATTTTTATAAGAATGACTAAAATAGAAATAAAAATCGGACCAATAATCAATCCGATAACACCCCATTCCTTCAATCCTATGAAAACACCAAGAAGAACGGTGACCGGATGGATCTGCCCGAGAGAACTGGTCAATTTTGGACGAATTACATTATCGATTGTACTGATAATAATAAAACCCCATAATAGAATTCCGATACCGTTGAAATAGTCCTCTTTTATCAAAAGGATAATACCTGCCGGAAACCAGATAATAGCCGGACCCAAAACAGGTAAAAAGGTCATTATTACCATGATGAGCCCCCACAGGAGTACACCAGATATGCCGAACAGGAAAAATCCCAGAGCGCCGACAGATCCCTGGATAACTGCGATAAGGAGCTGTCCGAAAATGAGCGTTTTGGTTTTTTTCCCGATCTCATTGAGAAGAATATCGATATTCTTGTATCTGAGGGGAAAATAAATCCCGAAAGTATGAATAACTTTCTCCGAATTTTTTAAAAGATAATACATTATAAAAATGGCCAAAAAAGAAAAAAGAATAAATCCGGCAATGTTAACAATCATCTTCGGACCGAATGCGGTAATAGTTTCCTGGGCAATCGAAATGAGTCGGGAATATATTTCTGTTGTAAATTCTGCAGAGATTTTTATGCCGGCTTTATCATATAAAAAAGTATCGATGTTTTTAAAAATATCCTGGATAGATGTGATGGTGGTTTCGGTGAAAACAAAATGTATCTGTTTTTGAACCGTGGTTATGATAAAAGTGACAGGAACAAGAATGAGAGCAATGATAATAAACGTAATAATACTTGCGGCAAATGTTTCCCTTTTTGTTATTTTCAGCAGATAGAGATAGACAGGATTAAAAAGGTATGCGAGAACACAACCGGTTGCTATGGAAGGGAAAAAAATATATATAATTGAGTAAAACTTGAGACTGATAAGTAAAATAATTCCCAGAAGAAAATAAAAGCCAAAACGTCTGATTTCCATGGTATCACCTGATTGGTCAGAAAAAGGGTTACCGTAATCCATTGTATTTAAAAGCGTTGTGAAAAACTATAAGGTTTAAGCTGTCGAGGGTCAGCGCGAAGCGTTGATTTACATGCCCTTGACAGCAACATAACGATATATATTTCATT
>AQSL01000083.1 GCA_000403035.1 Candidatus Latescibacter anaerobius SCGC AAA252-E07
TAACGGCCAAAGTGGTTGATTATATCAGTGATGAATGGGTGAAAATCGGGAGTATACTTCTCGGAGTAATAGTTATAGTCTCTGTATCTTTATATATTGTCAGAGGCATGGAAAGATCGGAAATTAACGCTTATGATATTGCAATAAATGCTCTGTTAAACAATGAACCTGAGTCTACAGAATTGTTAACAAAATACATTAACAAACATGGTGGTTCAAAAAGGGCAGCCGGTGTATTGATTAATTTAGGCAATTATTACTACACACAAAACGATTACGATTCTGCCGAAATATATTTCCAAAAATATATCAATACATTTTCTGAAGATCAGTTATATGGATTCAATGCATATAACGGCCTTGGTGGAATATTTGAAGAAAAGGGAGAATATAACGAGGCAGGCAAATTATACGAGGAATTTATATCCAAGTATAGAAATTCCGTGTTTGTGCCCATAATGTATCTTAATGCGGGGAAAGCATATTATTCAGCAGGGAATAAGGACGCAGCTATACGAAATTTCAATAGAATTGTTGACAGATATGGTGATTCGCAAGAAAAACAGGAAGCACTATTCTATATTGAAATGTTATCAGGTGATTCAAACGGTGTTTAATATATTATATAACGACGTAAAATTTTAGAATTATGATCATTATTTTCTGAACACACAAGAAAAATTTGCTAGTATACATGTATCCAAGTTATCTGAAACTCTATAAAGATGGTTATTTCCAGAACATAATAGATAGTCTCAAAAAGCATTATGACGGTTGTACCCTGTGCCCGCATAAATGTAAAGTAAACAGGAATAAAGGTGAGAAAGGAGTATGTCGTTCCGGTATTTTACCGGTTGTAGCCAGTTATAACAGTCATTTTGGGGAAGAACCGCCCATAAGCGGTATATCGGGTTCAGGAACTATTTTTTTTACCGGTTGCTCTGGCAGATGCATTTTTTGCCAGAATTACCCGATAAGTCAATTAGGCACAGGAAGTGAAGTTTCCGAAGAAGAACTTGCGGGTATGATGATTTACCTTCAGAAACGTGGCTGCATTAATATAAATCTTGTTACACCAACACATTTTCTTCCTTCCATTATTCCAGCACTCTATATTGGGATACAAAGAGGATTACATATACCTATTGTTTATAATACAGGCGGGTATGAACGTGTTGAAATTATAAGGCTGCTTGATGGTATTATTGATATTTACCTGCCCGATGCGAAATATTCCGACAACAATATCGCAAAGGAACTATCCGGATTTAATTATTATGTCGAATATAATCGATCGTCAATTATTGAAATGTTCAGACAGGTAGGGAATTTACAAACAAAAGATAATCATGCATTGAGAGGTTTGATTGTAAGGCATCTTATTCTTCCAGAAAAAGTTGGAGGAACAGAAGATATTATCATATTTCTTTCAGAAAAAATATCCAAAGACATATATGTAAGTCTGATGGATCAATATTTTCCTGCATACAATGCATTAAAGCACAAAAATATTAACCGAAAAATAACGGTACAAGAATACAACGATACAATCGATTCATTTTATAATCATGGGCTTCATAAAGGTTGGATTCAAAAACATAAATGATATATTAATTTTTAACATGAGGTATTTATCTCACATTATATTTTATATAATAGTGTTAAAATTTTTTTATCACTCATTTTTTAATCAAAAAATATATTACTATTAAATAAATTTTTATTATATTATGTAAAATACCCAATAAAATGAATGATAAAATATTTTACTTGTAAAATTGAAAATTATACGCACTAAAAAATTATATGATGAATTAAATTAAGGAGGATTTTTTTATGGCAGATGGTTTTGGATTTGACGGTTCTTCTATAAGGGGTTGGCGTTCTATTAACGAGTCGGATATGCTCGTTGTACCCGATCCTGAAACAGCATTTATCGATCCTTTTACAAAATATAAAACTATCAGTATAATTTGTGATATTGTTGATCCTATAACACGTGAACGATATACAAGGTGCCCGAGGAATGTAGCAAAAAAAGCCGAACTCTACCTTAAATCGACCGGCATTGCAGATAAAGCTTTTTTCGGCCCTGAGCTTGAGTTTTTTATTTTTGATGATATACGATTCGATCAGAACGAGCATGAAGGTTACTATCATGTTGATAGTGTTGAGGGTCGTTGGAATACCGGACGAAAAGAAAATCCGAATCTCGGTTATAAACCTCGCTATAAAGAAGGATACTTTCCTGTTCCCCCGACAGATTCTCAACAGGATATTCGTGAGGAAATGGTTCAGGTCCTTATGGAGTGTGGCCTTGAAGTTGAGGCCCAGCATCATGAGGTAGCAACATCCGGACAGGGTGAAATCGATCTTCGTTTCGAATCACTCGTAAGAATGGGTGATTCCACAAATATGTACAAATATATTCTAAAAAACGTTGCGAATAGAAATGAAAAAACGCTTACTTTTATGCCAAAACCTATCTTTAATGATAACGGTACGGGAATGCATACCCACATTTCTCTCTGGGATGGAGATACTCCTCTTTTTGCAGGATCAGGTTATGCCGGTATGAGTGAACTCGCAATGTATTTCGTCGGAGGGATTCTCAAACATTCAAGAGCTTTGGCAGGATTTACCAATCCAACCACAAACTCTTACCGAAGGTTGGTTCCGGGTTTTGAGGCTCCCGTAAATCTTGCTTATTCTCAACGTAACCGTTCGGCAGCTATACGGTTCCCGATGTACTCCATGAGCCCCAGGGCTAAAAGAGTCGAGGTTCGCTATCCCGATCCGAGCTGTAATCCTTACCTCGCATTTTCAGCTCTCCTCATGGCCGGACTTGATGGCATCCAGAATAAAATTGATCCCGGCGATCCTCTTGATAAAGATATTTATGATCTTCCACCGGAAGAGCTGGCAAATGTCTCTGTCATGCCGGGTTCTCTTGACGAAGCTTTAAAGGAACTTGAAAACGACCATGAATTCCTGTTAAAGGGCGATGTGTTTACCGAGGATGTAATTAATACATGGATCGGTTACAAAATGGAAAACGAAATTAATACGCTTCGTATGCGCCCGCATCCTTGGGAATTCGCGATGTATTATGATTTATAAACGCATCATTTTATCCATCAAAAAAGCGCGGTCATTTTACATTTGACCGCGCTCTTTTATTGATTACACCATATGTATTCTAAGCATTATACAAGTTGTTGAAATGTTTTTGGGCACTTACTAACGCACCTCTCATGATATCTTCCGCCTTGGCGGTGTTACGGGTTCTGAGGTTTTCCAGGAGTTCGCCGTTATCAATTTCTTCGCTGGCGGCAGCGCAGGCTTCCCAGCTTAAAATGCTTCTCACCACCCTATCTATACCCTGTTGGGTATTATCGTAAGCCCTGACCTGCATATCGTGTCCCTTCCAGCGTTTGAATCCTGCCTCCTCGATAAGTCCGGCAATGGCGATATTCATCCCGTTCACACGAGCACCGTGATCAATGTCATATTTTCCCGGCCCGCCTAATATAATACCGTCGTTGTATCCCTGGCTGTTTAAGTGCATATGTACCATAGCGTTGTTATCAAGTTCCTCGACTGTATCGTACACATGGTCAAGGCCTATCATTTCCGAATGACCGAACTCTTTGTTAACGCCTTTTTTCTCTTTTGAAATGCTAAACTCATCTTCCAGCTTTCTCCAGAAAATGAGAGCGCTTGCCACTGTGGGTATCAACATCGCCGGATGACCCTCATTTGGCTTGGGTTCGAATCCGATATAAAAACTTCCGCCTTTTTTTTCTTCGTATTTGCAGAGTTTTGCAACACTTTCTTTCAAATTACGGTACATTTCACGTATGCCGATTGATGCGATATCATATCCGAAAGAACCATTCCATAAAATGAACGATGGCGCTTTTTCAGGGTCGCTGTGCCAGGCTTTTTTCATGAGGCCATATCCAAGATCAACCGTCCGCTGTCCGAAATCTTCCGCACGTTTCCTCTCTTCAGGATCAAGCGAAGCAATTCCTCCATATCCCCAGTGGCTGTGAGCGCCGGGTGTTATCATTGCAAGATACAAGTCATTCTCAACCAGAGCATCCGCAATACCGGATGCAGTTTTTTCACTGACCTCGTTGTCATAATGCATTTCAATGCCTAATTCTATAGTATCGGGTAATCTCGGTGNAATTTCCTTTTTGACAATTTCTATCATACCGACCGTATCCAGATTCTCAGAATTCCATTCCGGTCGCATGTCACCCGGCACAAATCCTCCTTTTCCCGAATTGAATGTCCACCTGCAGATACTGTGAAGTGACTTTTTTTCTGTCATTTTAATTCCTTTCTTAATTCTAATTCTAGTATAGTTCGCCATGAATTATAAGCATTTTCATAAGCGGGTAATAATGTGTGCTGCGGTTCGATAACATCTTTTGTATTTAAACCGGCAAAAGCGTCCTTTGGGGATGTGAAAATTCCGGCTCCTATTCCTGCGCCTCGTGCCGCTCCCTGAGAACCATCCGTGTTATATAACTCAACGACTGCATCTGTAACAGTAGCAAATGCCTCTCTGAAAATCGGGCTTAAAAACATATTTGCATTCCCAGCTCTTACCGTCGATACCTCTACTCCCATATTACGTGTTATTTCCAGCCCGTAATTCAGTGCAAAAACGATTCCCTCCTGAGCAGCCCTGAGGATATGGCCTTTCGAGTGTGTATTAAATTGCCATCCATGTATTGATGCACCGATATCCATATTTTCCAATGTTCTCTCCGCGCCATTTCCATAGGGAATGATTACAAGACCATCCGAACCAACAGGAATATGTGAGGCCATTTCATTCATTTTTTCATACGTTGATGCAGAACGATCAATATTCATAATATTTTGCTTCAACCAACTATTGAGAATGCCGGTGCCGTTAATGCAAAGGAGTACTCCATACCGTGGATCGGTGACTTTATGATTCACATGTACGAAGGTGTTTACCCTTGACTTTGCATCATAGTTTGCTTTATCCGTGACGCCGTAAACAACTCCCGAAGTTCCCGCTGTCGCTGCTATTTCTCCCGGATTTAACACATTAAGTGATAGAGCATTATTCGGCTGGTCCCCTGCCCTGTATGAAATTTTTGTACCCTTTTTAAGGCCTAATACATCGGCGGCGCTCTTTGTCAGTTCTCCCTGAATGGAAAAAGTAGGGATTATTTCGGGAATCAAATCGTGTGAAAACCCATAATATTCAAGAATAATTCCGGCTAAACTCTGATTCGTAAAATCCCACAGGATTCCTTCGGAAAGTCCGGATGGTGTTGTTTTTATTTCACCGGTCATTTTCATGGCTATGTAGTCGCCGGGCAGCATTGCTTTATGAATTTTTGAAAAAGTATCCGGCTCGTTTTCCATAACCCATTTTAATTTTGAAGCGCTAAAATTGCCGGGGGAATTTAAAAAATGTTTCAAGCACTTTTCCTGACCGATGTCCGTGAAAGCTTTTTCGCCGATTTCAACAGCACGGCTGTCACACCATATAATCGCAGGTCTCAAAACATTAAGATTTTTATCAACTATCACCAGTCCATGCATTTGGTAAGAAATACCGATTGCTTTTATATCGCCGGTATTAATCCTCACCTCGGAAAGGATATGTGATGTGGCGTTTATTACATTTTCCCACCATACCTGGGGATGTTGCTCAGCCCATCCGGGTTTAACTGCAATAATTTCCAATTCAGTATCAGGAGAAGTTGCTGAGGCGATCATTTTGCCGGATTCAGAGTCTATCAATGTTGCTTTTATTGAGGAACTTCCTACATCATAACCAAGAATATACATGATTTGAATCTCCGGTTCTATTTGAATAATTTACTTACAATTAAATAGAAATCAAACAGTTATATGCTACCATTATTACATCTTCTATAGCTAAAGCAATAGAAAAGAATGTATACTTTTAACATTTTTTTACAATAAATATTTCGAACTTACTGCTTTTTAAACTATGTGCGCAACAAACAGCTCTTTCGCGTTCATCGAATATACCGAGGACTGATGATCCGCTTCCGGTAAGAAGCGCTTTGTGCGCGCCTTTGTGCATAATCCTGGTTTTGATTTTACCTAAAACCGGGTATTTTTCGAACACAGTTTCCTCGAAATCGTTGTGTAAAACCGAAAATATTTCATCCGAATGTATCGATGAAATTTTAAGTTTATCAATCATTTTTTTAAATGAATCGCTGGTATCCTCCCTTTCTTTCAGATTCCCGTAAGCCCATGAGGTTGAAACAGAAAAATTTGGATAAACAATAACATAAAAGAAATCAAAAGGCCATGCTATGTTTTCAATAATCTCTCCGCGTCCACTGACAACAGATGTTCCTCCTTTCATAAGAAAAGGGACATCTGAACCAAGCTTACCTGCGAGATTATATAATACAGTATCATCAACATCTTTTTTGTGAAAGTCCATAAGTCCGCGTAAAGCAGCTGCAGCATCTGAAGAGCCACCGGCTAAACCAGCTCCGACAGGAATACGTTTTTTAAGTGTATAATGTGCTCTGGGGAAATCACCCGGAAGTTTTCTGAAAAGTTTTTCCGCTTTGAGAACGAGATTTTGCGAATCGAGCGGCACTTCGGAATGTGAGCATACCAATCCCGGTTTGCCCGATGAAGTTATTGTTAATTCATCATAGAGATTAACCGTTTGAAAAATTGACAAGATGTCATGAAATCCGTCTTTCCGTTTACCAAGAACCTTAAGGCCGAGGTTAATTTTTGCAGGAGCATTTTCGAGCAATGTCAAAGTAAAAAACCTCAAGTCATTAAGGAAATAAGATTTGTTCTTAATTCTGAAGGTGATAAATTCCTGATCAATTTACCGTCAACTGCGAGTGTAATAGCACGGGTTTCTTCGCTTACAATAACTGATATGGCATCGGTTTCCTCTGATATTCCAAGAGCAGCTCTATGACGTGAGCCGAGTGCACGATCGATTCTCCTTGAATCAGAAAGCGGTAAAAGGCAGTTAGCCGCTACAACGCGGTCACTTCGTATAACAACTGCAAGGTCATGTAAGGGCGACTCAGGAGTAAAAATAGTCACGAGAAGTTGATATGAAACGGCAGCATTTACCGGTGTTCCGCTGTCTACTATCACACCCAGTTGGGTATTACGGGTCAGGACAATCAGGGCACCAAATTTCTTCTCAGAAAGTACCCGTGCAGCTGTAACAATCTCATCAAGAGTATGTTGTTCTGCTTGACGGGAAAATATACCGGGAGAATGCCATGAACCAATTTGAATGAGAAGACGTCTCAGTTCAGGAGCAAATATAATAACAATACCTATCAGCCATGCACTTTTAAAGAAATTGAAAAGCGTAGCAAGGGCTCTTAGATTCACCCAGCTTGCAATAAAAGAGGCTACCGCGAGAACAATTAATCCTATAATCAACTGCATGGCGCGGGTATCCTTGATTCTGAGATAGATTCCGTAAAAGATTACAGAAACAATTAAAATATCAACCAAATCAAAGATGTTTATTGTAAAAAACCAGATTTTAAACTCCAGAGATTCCATTATTATCCTCTGATGGCGGCAGCAACATCGCAAACCTGCCGCATGGCTTTTACATCATGAACACGGTGAATCGCTATCCCTTTCATCACACAATATGAGGTAATTGCAGCAGTACCCCAGACTCTTTCTTCGACAGGCGCCCCTGTTATCATTCCAATCATACTTTTTCGGGATGCTCCGATACTAACCGGGTAACCTAATACATTGAAACGTTCACTGTTTCTTATTATCTCAAGATTGTGATCCAGGTTTTTGCCAAAACCAATGCCAGGATCAATTATGATCCGATTTTTCGATATTCCATGTTCTAAAGCATAGTTGATACGGGTTTTTAAAAAAGTTATAATGTCATCCACAACATGTTCATAGGTAGGATCCTTTTGCATGGTGCGCGGAGTCCCGAGCATATGCATGAGAATAATGTATGCATCATATTTTTTTACTATTTCGACCATACCCGGATCAAAACGTAATGCCGAAACATCATTTACCATTACAGCACCCGCATCTAAAGCTTCCCTGGCAATATTTGCCTTATAGGTATCAATAGAAATTGGTACTGATATTTCAGAAACTACGGTTTTGATAACCGGGAGAATTCTTGCAAGTTCCTCTTCTTCGCTCACCGGTTCGGCTCCCGGTCTCGATGATTCACCGCCAATATCTATGATATCCGCACCATTTTCAACCATTTCGATGGCATGATTAATTGCCTGTTTTTTGGTAAAATATTTTCCGCCGTCAAAAAATGAATCAGGTGTAACGTTCAGTACACCCATAATGAGAGGTCGTGAATCCGGGAGCAATAATTTATTCAAATCGAAATGTGTCATTTCACTATTACATTAAAAAGCGTGGTGATAAACTC
>AQSL01000084.1 GCA_000403035.1 Candidatus Latescibacter anaerobius SCGC AAA252-E07
AGAATAATCCTGTGGATCGCTCTTGCGGAAATGTTATATATGCCTGATATTCCCATAACCGTTTCAATGAATGAAGCTATTGAACTTGCAAAAAAATTCAGTTCGAAAAAAAGTTCGTCGTTTATTAACGGCGTTCTCGATGCTACAGCAGTAAATATTGGAGTAAAACAGACGTAAAGTATAAACTTTAAAACGTTATGACTTTGAACTTTCTATAGACGGGGATTTTGATGGGTTCTATACCTGAAATGCTCAACAAAGGTTTGACAAAAATATTCGGATCAAAATATGAACGAGATCTGAAAACGTTACAGCCTCTGGTTGATGAGATAAATGAAATATATACCGGATTATCATCTTTGACTGATGAAGAAATCATGGGCAAGACGGATGAATTCAAAAGAAGGCTCAGCGAAGGTGAAACGACCGATGATATCATGACCGAAGCTTATGCAGTTGTGAAAGATGTATGCAGGAGACTGATGGGGAAAAAATGGATGGTCATGGAGCATGAAACAACCTGGGACATGATTCCCTACGATTGCCAGCTTATTGGAGCGATTGTTCTTCACCAGGGAAAAATCACTGAGATGGTTACGGGAGAGGGAAAAAGTCTTGTTGCAACGATGCCGCTCTATCTCAATTCACTTACCGGTAAGGGTGCCCATTTTGTAACGGTAAATGATTATCTCGTACAGCGTGATGTCGAATGGTACGGGAAAATATACGAGATGCTTGGTGTTTCGGTCGGATATATTCTCAACGAATATTCTCATTTAGAACGTCAGATGGCATATAACTGTGATATTACGTATGGTACAAACAATGAATTTGGATTCGATTACCTTCGGGATAACATGGCCATACGAGAAGAAGATTTAGTGCAGCATGGTTTTAATTATGCCCTGGTAGACGAAGTCGATTCGGTATTGATAGATGAGGCACGTACACCGCTTATTATCAGCGGACCTGTCGGAACATCTACCCACAAGTTTGATGAGATGAAACCCCTTGTTCAGGATATCGTCGGGAAACAAACCAAATTAGTAAATTCAAAAATTGCTGAAGCGGAACAACTCTTTAAAAAGAATGAGGAATACGAAGCCGGTTTGCTCCTATTACAGTCATCGCATGGGATACCTAAAAATAAACGTCTCATGAAAATGTTCTCACAAAATCCTGAATATAAAAAGTTAATAATGAGAATCGAAAATGATTTCATGCGTGATAAACGTATGTATGTAGTGGATGAAGAGCTCTATTTTGTTGTTGATGAACGGAACCACACGATTGTTTTTACAGACAAAGCCCTGAACGGAATGAAACAGGAAGAAAGAGATATATTCGTACTACCGGATATTAACGATGCAGTGAGCGAAATAGAGCATGATGATACACTCTCAGACGAAGAAAAAATTACGAAACAGGAAGAAGTAACCCGTGAATTTGCATTGAAAAGCGAAAAAATTCACAATGCCAACCAGCTTCTCAGGGCATATACGCTTTTTGAGAAAGACCAGGGATATGTTGTTCAGGATGGGAAGGTAATTATCGTTGATGAATTTACCGGCCGTCTCATGCCGGGGAGACGATACTCGGACGGCCTTCATCAAGCGCTTGAAGCCAAGGAAAGTGTAAAGATCGAACAGGAAACACAGACACTTGCAACGATTACTTTACAGAATTATTTCCGGATGTACGATAAGCTTGCCGGTATGACCGGAACTGCAGAGACTGAGGCAGCGGAATTCTGGGAAATTTACAAACTCGATGTAGTGGTAATTCCAACGAACAGAGCCGCTATCCGTAACGATTACAATGACCAGATATACAGAACACGCCGTGAAAAATTCAATGCAATAATTGAGGAGATAGTGTATCTCCATGAAATGGGGAGACCTGTTCTTGTTGGCACGATTAATGTGGATATTTCTGAAACGCTCTCAAGAATGCTTAAAAGACGTGGTATCAGACATAATGTCCTGAACGCCAAACAGCATTACCGTGAAGCTGAAATTGTAGCTCATGCCGGAAGGACCGGTGCAGTAACTATAGCAACGAACATGGCAGGACGTGGGACAGATATTAAGCTCGAGCCGGAAGTAAGAAAAATGGATGGGGATACTCCCGGCGGCCTTCAGATAATAGGTACTGAACGTCATGAAGCACGTCGTATCGATCGCCAGCTCCGTGGTAGATCAGGCAGGCAGGGTGATCCTGGTTCATCAAAGTTCTTCCTTTCGCTCGAGGATGATTTGATGCGTCTTTTCGGTTCAGAAAGAATTTCAAGTATAATGCAACGCCTCGGAGTCCAGGAGGGTGAAGTTATAATCCATTCTATGATTACAAAATCAATCGACCGGGCACAGAAACGGGTTGAAGCTCAGAACTTCGCGATACGAAAACATTTGCTTGAATATGACAATGTGATGAATTCACAGCGTGAAATTATTTATGACCTTCGAAATGCAGCTTTGAGAAGTGGAAATGTCCGTGAAAAACTTTTCGAAATGATTGAAGATATCATAGATGACCTTCTGGATGAATATACTGATGTAAATGGTGTGGCCTCCGATTGGGATATTAAGGAATTATCGGCGGAATACATGATGACTTTCTTTACACCGTTTACATTAACTGAAGAACAAGAATCAACCTTCACACGTGGAGAATTGAGAGAGTTTCTCTTACATCATGCGAAAAATTTTTATTTACAAAAAGCAAGCATTATTGAGCCTGAAAGTCTTGCCTGGAATGAGCGTGTTATGCTCCTCTCAACTATTGATGAACTCTGGAGAGAACATCTTTATGAAATGGATCAGTTGAAGGAAGGAATCGGGTTAAGGGGGTATGGGCAGCGTGATCCATTAATAGAATATAAACGTGAAGGTTATTCTCTTTTTGAATCCACCATACGACAAATAAACGCATCAACTATCAAAACCTTACTACGGGGAATTTCTGCGGTGCATTTTGAAAGAGCCGAACGCAGAAAGCAAATAAGCAATTCCAGAATGGCAACCAGACATGATGAATTATCAGCATATGGTACAGAAGCCTCACCTGAGTCATCACCCGGCCGTCCTCCGGAAAAAGTTAAAACCGTGGTTCGAACCGGGAAAAAAATTGGAAGAAACGAGCCATGCCCCTGCGGCTCGGGGAAAAAATATAAAGTCTGTTGCGGAAGATAGTGATTCATGCACCTCGGTGATGAGTTTTTTCTTGTATTCAAGTCTATAATTTTATATATTTTATAATTACATGCGGGAATAGCTCAGTGGTAGAGCGCCACCTTGCCAAGGTGGATGTCGCGAGTTCAAGTCTCGTTTCCCGCTCCATTTTTTAGATGTGCTCTAAATGTGGCCATCATTTTTTTGTGTAACATACTTCAAGATTATTTTTGCTTTTCACTATATTAATTGAGCATAACTAATCCCAATTTGTAATCTTTCGTTAAAATAACTTGTTGTTTGTATTGTTAGTTATGTGATTACCCCGCTTCATCTTCATCACAAACTCAATTCGAATCTATTTTTTTGCCACGCGAAAGGGAATATACCATAATATCGAGTTTCCTATGTATTATCGAAGGAGTTAGGCCGAAGTTGGAACCAGATGATAGAGAACAATCGGTGTTGCAAACGTAAATATAGTATTGCATAATTGTTGAAGATTACTTAAT
>AQSL01000085.1 GCA_000403035.1 Candidatus Latescibacter anaerobius SCGC AAA252-E07
ATCTATCCATTAATTATCTTATAATTTGTAATCACTTGTCTTTAAATAGGTTTATATGTTTTAAAGTATAATTTTACCGGACACTACTAAGGAAAATATAGTATTCATTTCGACTATTTCATTGAAACGCACGTAATACTATTCTAAATCCTTCACAAAATGGGCAAGAATGTCTCAATACTCCATCTCAGCACGCATTTTTCGCACTATCTTATGCCGGTGCATACTTTACTATTCCCCAAGATTTTTTACATCGATAAAACGCACGTGTACAGGACCTTCTGGCATTCTCGGGCATGATAGAGCTTCTATTCATGTTCATTTCTTTACAGATTGTCATTGTATATGTGAAGGCACATGAAAAAGCAGTTGCTTCACGACCGATGAGTTTATTAATTACAATTTCAAAGTGTCCATAATGTTCTGACGGCGTAAAAAGAACAAAGGAGATTCAAACATGAAACTTAAATCCCACCTCATCATTCTTTTGTACTTCATCCTTCAAATTACAGGATACATTCCTGGCGTTTTCGCAACAGAGGGGATGGGGGTTGATGATATTACGAAAGTATCCAGTTCAGATGGTGCAACGTTCAGAAAACCGCCGGAGAAAATAAGTACGGCGTGGTTTATTCCGCTCACATCAGTAAAAAGCATTACGAAATCCGAACGAGGCGCGCAGCTGGAAATTGATGATGAAAAAGTCAGGATAGATTTTATCTGTTCCGATGTTGTCCGTTTGAAAATCAGCCAGAATGGAGTATTTGACACAAAACCAACATTTGGTGTAATGAATGATAATTTTGGGAAAGTACCATTCGAGTTTTTCCAGACCGGATCGGAACTGGTTCTTTCAACTCGGGACATGCGTTTTGTTGTAAATTTAAAGGAATTCTCTTTTGATATTTATCGAACCGATGGCAGTGTCATAGTGAAATCCGTACCGGGGCAGACCTACTCGAGCCTGAATGATATGTGGGCGGTCAGCAGGTTAAAAACTCCTGAGGACAGTTTTTTAGGATTCGGTGAAAAAACGGCGTACCTGAACCACAACGGCCAGTATATGCAGATGTGGAATGCTGATATGTACGGGGAAATGTACGATCCATTCAGGATACCGGGTGTCGGTAGAATCGAGGGCGCGAAAGAAAGCTGGAATAATCTGTATCATGACCCGCTCTATATATCAATACCACTTTATTACCATCTTCCGGCGGAACATCCCGGGCTTGCTTCGGCATCGTTTATAGACAACGGATACCACCTCCATTATAATCTGACGGTTGCCGATACGCTCACAGTAGTCGGCGAGGGCGGACAGCTTACTGAGTATTTCTTTGCGGGTCCGTCAATAAAAACAATTCTTTCGGAATATACCGACCTGACAGGACGAATGAAAGCTCCACCTCTCTGGACATTAGGACACCATCAGTGCAGATGGTATGATTATGTGGAAAAAGACATTTATGATCTTGCGAATAATTACCGTTCGAAGAATATTCCCAATGACGTATTCTGGCTCGATATCGACTATATGAAAGGATTCAGAGTCTTTACCTGGGATAATACGAAATTTCCCGACCCCCGCAGACTCACACGGGACATGAACAATAAAGGTTTCAGGATGGTGACCATTATCGATCCGGGAATCAAATATGATCCGGGATACCGGGTTTTCGACGAGGGAAGGGAACAGAATCTCTTCTGCAAAACGGTAAGCGGAAAGATCTATGTCGGAAAAGTCTGGCCCGGTCTTTCGGCATTCCCTGATTTTGTCAGGGAGGAAGTTCGTGACTGGTGGGCGAAATGGATTGCGCTCCATGTTATGAATTCGGGACTCAGCGGCATTTGGATTGACATGAATGAACCTGCAATTGAAAAAGCTCCCAAAGACCAGATGCGTTTCGATCGTGACAATGCCGATTACGAACACGAACGGTACCATAATCAGTACGGATTCCTTATGGCGAGGGCCACTGATGAAGGACTCTTAAAGGCCCGTCCCGAACTTCGGTCATTCGTCCTCTCAAGGTCCGGATTTGCCGGTATACAGCGTTATGCAGCCAACTGGACCGGCGACAACCCGGTAACATGGGGACAGTTCAGCGTCAACATACCCATGAACTGTAACCTGGGAATTTCCGGCCAGCCGTTCACCGGAAGCGACATCCGCTCCGGTGGTGATGAGGAGCTGTTTATCCGATGGTATGAGTATACTGTTTTTTATCCGTTCTGCCGTAATCACAGCGGTGATTATCCCTGGGTGCACGGAAAACGGGCGGAGGACTGTATACGGAAAGCAATCGAATTCCGCTACAGGCTCCTGCCGTATCTATATACAGCCATGATGCGCGCATCGGAAACATCGGAGCCGGTAATGCGCCCCCTTGTCTTTGATTTTCAGGGAGACAGAACTGTGACAAACTTATCCGACCAATTTATGTTCGGTGAGAATATTCTTGTTGCACCGGTGATGAAAAAAGGCGCGGTGGAACGCTCGCTCTATCTGCCTCGAGGGGATTGGTACCGCTTTGGAGAACCGGGCTCTATCTCCGGACAAAAAACCATTACCGCCAAAGCACCCATCGACGAGTGCCCTGTTTATATTCAGGCCGGCGCAGTCATACCGACTGCACAACTGGTTCAAAGTACCGCCTTTTACCAACCGGAAGAGATCATTCTCAACGTCTACATTCCGGTAAAAGACGGCGAATATTTGAGCTATCTCCATGAGGATGACGGGATAACATACAAATATCTCGACGGCGCCTGCTATAAAACCGAGTTTCGTGTCCGGCGGAAAGGAGGCACTGTGACGCTTTCAGGCGCCACAACGGGGAAAGGCTTCCCAGAATGCATGCGAAAGAAATTCAGAATCCGTGCTATTGGAAAAGTGATTACGGAAAAGGTCATATCAAATTCCGGTGAGGATTTTACCCTCGTAATCGGGAAGTAGGCCGCTGCCCGATGAAGGAACTTGGTTTGTACCTGAATATGTGGAGCTCCATGTAATATTGAATCACAGAGAAGGCTACCGCATTGCCGAATAAAGACCGGAATTCACAAATAAATATCCGGAAAATGATGGCAAGAAATCCGTTCGGTTTCCCCTTGGAGGATATATATATTAGTATTTGAAATGGTGTGAGCCTGTAGCGATTGATTTTTGATAAAGTACTATGGTTATAGAGCAGTATTTCTTATCTCATGAACAACGGAATCACTACATATCACCTTTTTAAAGGAGGTTGTAAAATGCCCGCAGAATCATCCCGTAGAGACTTTTTTGGGAAGGCTGCCCTGGCGAGCAGCGCGCTGGTGGCAGGAACTTCGGCGAATGATGCTCATGCAATGCCGAATAAATCCAGCACCAAAAACCCAACCACCGAACTGCTGAAGGTCGGTGTGATCGCCCTCGGGGATAGCAGCCATATGAACTATGAGATCTGGGCTCCCATGATCAATCCTATCGATACGCCACGATGGCCTTACGGCCGCACGACGGGTATGATCATAACGCACTGCTGGGATTCACGCCCTGATATCTCGGAAGCTTTTGCACGGAAATATAAATGTGAGGCGGTAAAAAACTACTATGACATGGTCGGTAAGGTCGACGGTATGATTTTCGCGGGTTTCAACGAATGCAAGTGGTGGCCGCCTCTGACGAAACCATATCTCGAAGCGGGGATTCCCTGTTTCATCAACCGCCCCTTTGCCTACAGCATGAAAGACGCGAAGGAGATGGTTGATACCGCCAGGAAAAACAACACCCCCATACTCTGTACCGATGAACGTGAATCCATCCAGCAGGCGGTTATAGCAAGAGCAAAAGTGCAAGAACTTATCAAGCAGGGGCGCGAAATCATAGGAGCACACTCATCCAACGCAACCTCGGAATGGTCTCAGCACGGTGTTCATGGCCTCTACTATCTTCTCGCCGTTCTCGGCGTGGATGTTGAAACCGCCGGCTACCAGGCGGATGGTTGGTGGAAAGAAAAGACTCCGACTGCCACCAAACAGAATTATGGGCAGCTGACACTCGTGTACCGGGGAATAAAAATCGAAGACGCTATCCAGAATAAACCTTTCATAGTGGCGCAGTTAGAGCGCTGGGCTAGGGCAGATATCACTTTCCGGCTTTATCACAGTAACGGATGGTGGGATGTGCAGCATGAGTTTACACCGGGCCCTCATGAGGATCCCCGCCTGTTTTATCTTTTCTTCCCGACTATACTGGCAATGCAGCAAATGTTTGAAACTCGAACGATGCCTTGGAGTTATGAATATATACTTAAAAAAACCAAGATATTTCTGACAGCTTTTAAATCGCATCTCGAACATAACGGGGCGATGATTCCGGTCGATAATCTCCCTGATGACTGGGAAGCGCCGTCTCCCTATGCGGACTGGATCGATGAAAGTATATTTTCATGAAGAGCGGGATAATGTAATCCGTTGTATGATTACAGAAGGTGACCTTGCCCTTGCCCGGTAGTGTTTTTTCCCCTGAATCACTGTATAATTCATTCATCACAATATTGGGGCAAGGCCAGTCTGTTCACCGGCAACAATGGTCAGGGTGTGTCAAATTTGTGTCAACAAAAATGAACTACCCCGACGCCTGCTTGACATGCAAGGTAACAGGTTCAATTCCAGTATTGCTTATATGTTTGAGTTTTTTCGGATAATATAATTGATAAAAAATATGTACGTAATATTTGTACATAACACATAAATAATCTTACTTCCAAATAGTAACACTTATGAATTTGAAATGAGGAATATCGGCTTCATATAATTACTTCGCCTTTTAATGGTTTTATTGGGCAAACATTGAGTTTTACCATATTGTTCTGTTTCAGCTATATAACATACCCGTTTTGAAAAGGAAAGATCAGGATGTTTAATCGAAGGAATTTTATTAGGTCTTCATCTTTACTGGCAGGGAGTGTGGTGTTTAATCGTCCTTCCAATGTTTTTGCTGCAATTTCGAAACCATCAGGATATTTCGGTGTACATCCATTTGTTGAGCAGCACCCGGAAGCAGTCTTTATTATGCGGACACAAGTTGATTACAAGACGAATTCCGAGGCTTGTAAGCAGGTAGGTCTCGATTTTGGTCGGTCGGTATTAGTCCCCATGGACAATACGGGTACACCGGTGTCCAGCATCATTGCGACTAAGGCAAATCTTACTGCTCATAACGCGGTCGATGAGAAGAATGGCTTCACTCTTGAAGATACTATGGGTATCTGCACCGATGTATTCTTCGTTGAGGGTATATTTAATTCATTAATTGAACTGGGCGTCTCCGGAAAAAACATGCATACACGAGATGTCAATGGCACCAGAGTTATCGAGCCCCGCGGGTATGTCGCCATGGGGCAGCGGACCGGTGCGACGGTTGCCGGTAGAACGACCCGCATTACAACAGTGGACGATGCCAGTGATGCCAGCACATTTTTATGGAAAGAGGTTCCCAACGGTGTGGTATATGAACAGATTCCATATCTGTGGCCCTTCAATGCACCGAATTCATGGAACGTTAATCTGGCCAAATTTAAGGCACACGAGATGGGTCTGACCCTTACCTGCAAGAATCTGCAGGGTACAAATGCATCCCCATTTCAGGGATATTGCCAGAAATGGCAGTCAATCGATAGGATGCAAAAACTTGAAAAGGAAATTAAAAAACAGGTTATCAATCCTAAAATACATGATGTCATCGATCCGATGTTTGAACGGCATAAAAGAACAATTCCCCGTTTTGACGTTCCGGATTTTCCAACGGGTGAGGACATAGCTGCAAGACTATTAACACAATACGATCCTCTCTGTATGGAAATGTGGGCGCACAGGACAATTGACAACATTGCAGCATCAGATTACAAACTCCATGTCATCGAGGGTATTTACGGCCGCGATGGCGACTTCAACTGGGGTCCAAATCCCTATGGCTTCGATGACAAAAGAAATCCAATAGGCAGAGCCCGGGACTACATGACAAACATAATCATATTTGGCAACAATCCGTATCTCGTTGATAACATTGGTCATTGGCTTGGCGGTCATGAGCCGGGTAATTTCGGGTTGTTCCACATCGCGATGGAGCGTGGGAAGGTCGACATGGTGAACCCAATGAACATCCCGGTATACGAGTGGCAGGATGGTGTTGCGGTTCGACGCCCGCTTACGAGTTTTACCCGTACACCGCTGAGGTCATTTTACCTTCTTAAGAATCAAACGGATGAGCCGTTCTGGCACCTCTGCGACGAGCCATTCGATTATAGCAAGGTGACAGAGAAAAAACTAACCATTCCTGTTAAGCCCACTTCACGCATACTCAACCAGCACTATCCCAATGCGAATAATCCACAGCTTGCGATCGAGTACAGCATTCCCGAAAAGGGATGGGTAATGATTGAGATTCTAGACCAAACTGACAAAAGCCTTGAAACAATCTCGAACTCCATTTGTGAAGCAGGGTATCACATGGCGGCATGGAACACAGAGAAATACTCATCAGGCAGGTATAAATATAGCCTACGGTTCAAGGATTACCGCGAGGTTCATGATCTCGTCCTGAACAAAACATAACAGTCATTTCATACAATCGACACTACACCCGGTGTTTTCTGTAATTTGACCTGAGTAAAAATTTATTTTGTCTTCAAACACGTACCCATTTGCAGTGATTTGCAGAGTATCAGAAAAAAGTCGTACGATATGCTCATCATTATTCCTTCTTGCTCAAAACAGCAATAGCGTTTGCCTCAATGAGTTGTTCGGGACCGTAAAGGTTATCAACAGAAATAAAAGTCATCGCCTGTTGCCCTTTTGGGAAAAACTCCTGAATAACCTTTGCTGCGTTGCCAAATTCCGCTGTATTCTTTCCCGCTTTCTCATCAACAAATCCTTGGAGAAACACAACATCATCCATAGTTGCATCATAATTGGTAAGAACCTTTTCAATATTTTCAAGAACCGTCCGCAATTGTTCAGCAAAGCTCTTGCCAGTTTCCTTGTCGGTTAAAGGCATGCTGTTCTCGTCCAAGTTGGTATCGTAAGGCTGCTGCCCGGAAACAAAAATCAGATTTCCGGCTTTGACACCCTGTGCATGTGACCATTCTTTCTCCAGGGCTCCTCCAAAACCGAATTTATGAAAGGTAAACGATTTCGCATAATTCTCCCGATCTTTCTTGATCTCCTCACGGACAATTTCACGGACAGCGGTCTCGTTTGTTCCACAGCCGGAAACCGCAAATAGAGTGGTGACTAACACCAACGATACTACCGCTGTAATGATACGTTTCATGGTGACAATCTCCTCTTGATGAGTGTAAATGTATTGTGTCTTCAAACAGTTTTATGAGTAACTCAACGAATTGCAAACTATAATAACAAATTTCATTGATTAATACCATTCAACCGGGATTCCTCATTCTAAAACCAACTATACGTTTATATCATGTTTTCTTTAAGTTGTAAATGGCAATAAATAAAACAATTTTTACATATTTTATCTGTTGGTTTTCAAAAAATATAACATTTTTATCTGTTCATCTGAGTTGTTAATATTTGCATGTGTTATTTTCCCGTCGGGAGGAACAAGATAGGCTGTACCGGGTGTTTGCCAGCGTATCTGCTTACCAACCCAGGCTATACTTGACCCCCCGATTTGTGTCCATACTTCTTCAGAACCAGCAAAATAAGTGTGAGGGTGAGCGATTGTCATGGGATCGAAGGCAATTGTAGCCATGGATTCAACAGTTCCGAGACCGTCCTTCTTGGAGAAAAGCGTTTTGCCGATATGCGCCCAATGCCAGTTTGAGCCGCTTATAGGCATGGTATTTTCATCTTTTACGAGCATATCTTTTCTCGGCTTGAAACCTTCGGGCACAGGCTCGTTAATGAGATACATGGCGAGGGATCCGTCACCGGTGTTATTAATTATGAATTCAAGATCGGACGGCATAAGAACAGCAATACCTTTGTAAATATCAACTGTTTTGCCGCCCGTTTTTATAGTGCCTTTTCCTGAGTCAATATAGAATATTTCCTGCTCGCCTTTCAGTGTGGTCGGCTGAGTCGAACAATGTGCCGCAAGCGATGCATAAGAATAACGGTTAATGTATTTGAGTACAGCCCCCTTGTCCTTCGGATTCATCTGGTTTCCTTTTGTGAGAATACTACGTTCAACTAATGAACCATGGGTATAGATGGGCATGGATTCCTTCCAGTTTCCCATATACATATCAATATTTGGATCAGTACCGGGAGTATATGGCGAGCCGTCAACAGGCTGTTCAATGGTAGTATAATTCATCTCAATGTTTTTATTATTTACTAAAAAATAGAGCATTACAATTTGTTCGTTTGTTGCGTTGATATTCGAATGTGTTATTTTCCCGTCAGGGGGAAGCATGTATGCCGTTCCGGGCGGCTGTTTACGTAACTGCTTCCCTATCCAGACATCGCCAGTGCCTTTAATGGCTGTCCATACTTCTTCGCAGCCCGGAAAATAAATATGCGGGTGGCCCATGGTCATGGGGTCGAATGCGACAATCAGCATATTATCAATAGTCCCGAGCCCATCCCCGGAGTTGAAAAGAGCTCTGTTAATCATCGACCAGTGCCATTGAGGTGTCGCAATTTTCTCTTTATTAATATCTTTTACAAGCATGTTTTTATTTGGCGTGAATCCTTCGGGCACAGGTTCGTTTACGAGATACATTGTAAACTCTTTATCGCCAGTGTTTTGTATTTTGAATTCAAGATTTGCCGGAATAAGAACGGCAATACCCGGAGAAAGACCGGCTGTTTTGCCGCCCGCTGTAACTGTACCCTTGCCCGACATGATGTAAAATATTTCCTGTTCGGCCTTTAATACTGTCGGGGTTGTCGAAGCATGAGCGTCAAGAGTTGCAAAAGAAAAGCTGTTGACATAGGAAAGCACAGCCCCTTTTACCTTAGGATTCAAGGGTTCTTCGCCCCTTGTCAGAATATCACGTTCAATAAGAGAACCATGAGTATGTCGCGGCATGGATTCCTTCCAGTTGCCGAAATACATGTCGATATCGGGATCAACACTTGGCGTATATGGTGTTCCGTCTAAGTCTTTAGCGATGGAAGTTACAGGTACGGCGAATATGAGGATCGAACACACGGTTGTAATTATACGAAACACAGGAAGCCCCCTTTTCATTATACCTAGTGTTATTACCAAATTCATTCGTTTTACCGGACATGTTATTGCTCTGATCTTCTGTGATCCCCCCTTTAATCCCCCATTGTTAAAGGGGAAAAGACGAAGTTAGAGTGGATCTATTCCTTTTTTTCTACAATTACTATTCACTGTTCTTTCATTTTGAAAAGGACATGTTCTTGATATTGTATATCTCTTTTTTTTACAATATTTTAGGCACCAACATCACCATGCAAGCATTTTCATGAAACGTTATCATTCTTATAAGGTTATATATAATTATTTTTTAATCTTCGCAAGAACTGTCCGGTTAAATTCTGTTGATTGCTTTATGAAAAGCCCCCTTCTTGTCCAAACTTATATCAGGACGAGACAAAGTCG
>AQSL01000086.1 GCA_000403035.1 Candidatus Latescibacter anaerobius SCGC AAA252-E07
CAATCCGATGGTGAAGGGGTTCGTTATCGCCAATGACCGGAGGATCATTGAGGGAATGGATAAACCGATCGCTTTCGAACCGTAATAAATAAGAAAACCCGTAGCAAAAGCGGCAGCCCGGACCGTGTTCTCGATACCGTCCTTGGGCGATAAAATCATACGTGCCACGAGATAAATTATTGTAAAAATACTGATAACTATCAATATGTGTGTCAATATGTGAAACAAGACACCGAATACATATGTCATTTGCGGGTCTGTTCCGGCCAGAATCCCTGCAATATGTGATCGCATGACATTTTTACTCCTTCCATCTAACTGCGGTCCCCTTAACGACCGCGCTCGTGCGAGCATAATCACCCGCGGCGCTTGTTGTGGAAACAGTCACATTGATGACCGCGTCCGCACCATTTTTCCATGCGAGTTTGCAGAGATATGAGGTCATTGCCGATGCGGAATGCGATGTGAGGACAGTCGGATTCTCCTGCACAATCAGGTCGGCCAGTTTCTCGTATGGCCGGTCCGGCTCGCCGCTGAAATATTCGAACTTTTCGAATGGTATCCTGGGCTGAAGCTTTCCATAAGTGCCGCTCAGGGGAAGAACGTCCGTTCGCAAGTCAAGGGTTGCACAACCAAGAACGAGAATAAGCCCGAAAAGGGCGGCGAATAAAGATTTGAAAATGGTGTTGGTACGCATTTTGGGCCTCCATGTTGTGGTAGTTTTAATAGGTCGAGCCAATAAAGGTCTCGACAACCGTGCGGTCGCCGCTGACGACCACATTCCTGACCTCTGAGGGCGTGAATTTGCAGCCGCTCTTTGACGGAACGACCGTATAGGTGCCGTTGGGAATGTCGTTAAAGACATAATACCCATAGGCGCCCGATGTTGTTGTAGCAACGGTTTTCCCGCCCTTGGTAAGAGTAAGCGTCACATCATTGATAGGCGTTCCTCGGGAATTGTTCACATACCCGTAAATCTGCCAGACTTCCTTGCTACCGCTGTCGTCATCGTCACTGCCGAAAATACACCCGGCTATGACAACAACAAGAAGCATGAGAGGTACAAGCGTTTGAATTTTTTTCAACTGATACTCCTCCTTTTCGAATTTATCGATACAGGTTTTCAATAGCATTTTTTCCTTCCGATTCGATAATACCAGCATACACCTGCGTGGTCTTTATCGACGAATGTCCCAGTTGCTGCTGGACAAAGCGATAATTGAAGTTGCTTGCGGTCAAAAGAAAAGTCGTGTAGGTATGCCGTAAGCAGTGAATGTGAAAATGAGAGGGCAATCCGGCCTTGCCCATTATGATTTTGAAAAATTTCTGTAATGCTCTTTTTGAGATTTTCCTCCTTTCAAGTTGTTGAGCAGGTACGAGTCATCGTCCAAGCTGTATCCGAATCGCTTTTTGTAGCCAAGGTAGAGCTGGCACTTCCGTTTGAAGTCGTTATTGATCCAGACAGCTCTCCTTTTGCCACCTTTGCCGAGTACAGCAATGGATGACCGGCCATTGTCGATAATGAGGTCGCTTTTTTTCAATGTGGCCATTTCCTCCACTCGCATACCGGTATTGAGTCCGAGTTCAATCATGAACCAGTTCCGTATCGGCGTGAATTTTCCACACCGGACACCCTGACGCCGGGACTGAGTGCAGACTGTTCGCAAGGTTTGTATTTCCATGATATTCAAGCATTTACGTTCATCAATAGCCCAGAGGAATTTTGGTATTTTCGGCGTTGGTTCGCTTTTCATCAGTTTGGTGAACCATGTTTTAAAAGACATAAAGGGGGAATTGTGAGTGAATTAGAGAGGTGGTGGAGAGAACAACGAGGCGTCATAATCCCTTATAAATCAAGGGTATATGACATTGTGATGTAGGACGATAAGTGACAGGAAACGTAGGATAGGGCTGATAGAAAAAAAGAAGTCAGACGATAAAAAAAGAGGGGAAATATCAAAATTGAGGAGATAAAGGAAATGTCAGGAAAAGCTTGTATTACTTGGAGTTATTGAAGAATTTGAAATAAAAAAAGGTTCATTTATCTGATGAAAGATGAACCTGTCATAACAATAGTATAAAGATTCAGGTCTGTCAATAAAATTTTTACAATATATGCTGAAATTTTTCGATTCTCAAGTGGAATACCTACCAAACAACTCTTTAAACCTTTAAAACTGGCACTTTAATAAAAAGATAATAAAATAAATAATAGATATTATATGGTTTTACATAAACAACCCCTAAAAAGCACAAACAGAAAATCGGTCAGATACAGCGCTTAGTTATACAAAAAATTGAAATATTCAACATTAAAATCTTATATTTGTTATATATACTGCATAATTAATGTTACTTGCGACAATGAATCCCTGAGGATTTGTGAATCATTACTAAAGCAATAATAACAGTTGATTAGAGCATTTAGAATGTTATTGATTTAAGGAAAACTCAGAGAATGTCATATTAAATACTGGCTAGTATACTTTAAATCTTAATCTCTGTTTAATAATTCTCAAGCTAAGTCACGCTATATTCCTTTACACAAGCGTTAAGAACCGTGGTCTTGTATTGTATAAGTATCTAGAATTATCGGTGCTTCTTGATGATTGGATTGAATCCTCTACTTCTCATCTCTTCGATAGTTTTTGCCGGATTCCTAGAAAAGGATATAGCTTGTTCGAAATGTATCTCATTATCAACCTCTCCTTTATGATGCTTGAGATTATCACCAACTCCCGGATGAACATTCAGAGTTGTACAGGAGGCATAGTAATCAAGTCTTTTTAGTAATCCTTTCGGATCTCTTTCTGAGCTAACTAGGTTGATATGTGGTGTTGATAGTTTTGCTAAAGCATACAAAAGCTCAGATAAATGTTCGTATGGACCCATCTCCACAATCTCCCCATCAATTGTATAATTTCCCTTAGGTAAGATGAACGGAATACTTACTCCTATACGGTCCATGAAATTTGCGCTCGGTAAGCATATTCGAGCAGGGATCTTGCCCATCGCTTCAATTTCTTTAGAATGCTGGTGTAAACCTTCAATCTCTTCGAGTGGATACCGGTGCAAGCCGAATAAAACACCAATACCGACATTGTCAAAACCTGCCTCAAGTGCTCTTTTCTGTGATTGTCGTCTAAAGTCATAATTCCATTTTTTACCCTTCGAAATAGGATGTAATGTTTTATAATCTTGCCGGTCATACGTTTCTTGGAAGACACGGAACTGCAAAGGTGTTTCTTGAACGCTTGCTCTTAGCAATCTGAATTCTTCGGTCGTTTTTGAGTCAATGTTGAGTATAATCTCGTTTAAATCAAGTTCATCAATCGCTGATAAGTATTTGGCTAACACACTAGTAGGATGTTTTTGCGGATCCTCTCCTGTTAAGTAGCAGATATGCGTATGTCCAGCGGATATTACTGCTTTAGTATCCTTTATTGCTTCCTCAACCGTAATTTGCCTTGCTTTGTACTTATTTGCACGATTCGTGATAGAGCCAGGGCAATAACTACATTTCTCGATACAATGATCCCACAAATAGCAGACACCATAAAAGTGGATATCCTTGCCAAAAAAAAGTTCTCTCATATCTTTCCCCATTGACAAGAGCCCTCTGTCCTTCGCATCCTCATAGACAGAAAAAACACTCTCAGGATTCTCCATGTCCAAGACAAATCGGAATTTTTTATAGAATGATGTATATTCTTGTTGTCCTTTTTTAATCGCTACCTGTCCAATAGCTGAGCGGCTGTCAACTTTATGTTCGTCTCGTGGATCATACTGACTCATCATTTACCTCGTGCTTTCAAATGCTTCTTGTAACAGTCGTTGTGCTGCTTTAATATCATATTGTAACTCTTTGTACACTGTCCCAGCTTGCCTTGTATCAAGGTTCATTAATTTGTCATGATTGATTAATGGCTTTGTTTCCTCATATAGCTTAGTTCCGGGGATTGGGATCAGGACCGAGATGTCAACATATCCAGGTTTAATCTTCTTGATCAAATCTGAGGTCATTTGAATGTCTTCCCACGATTCCGTAGGATGGCCTATTAATAAGTATGCTTTCGGCTCGATGCCATATTCATGACAAGTGTTGAAAGCATTGATTATTTGTTCTCGAGTAATCCCCTTTTTATACTTGTCTAACATTCTCTGCGATCCTGATTCAATACCCATGAATAGCCTCGTACATCCTGATGACTTGACGAGTTGACAGAATTCGTCATCGACTAGGTTCACACGTGCGTTACTGCCCCATGTTAATCGGTTACAAGCCTTCCTTTTTTCCATTGCAAACAGTCGTAGGTAATGTTTGTTCACCGTAAAAAGGTCATCGAAGATGAACACATCATCAAGTCCTGCATTAGCTAGTACGTTTAGTTCATAGATTACATTTCCAATTTCGCGATAACGCACTTTCCTACCAACGACAGACAAATCGCAGAATGTACACGTATATGGACAGCCTCTGGTAATGATCATGCCAGTGTAATTACCCCACTGCTTTGTGTAATCATCAATGTTGATAAGGTTTCTCGAAGGTAAAGGATACTTGTTTACATCAACTCGAGGAACGGTCCCTTCCGACTCCAGTGTTCCGTTCACCAAACGGTGCAGACCTGGAACCTCTCTTAATCTCTTTTCATCATCGAGTTGTTCAGCGAGTTGGACGAGACTCTCCTCCGCTTCTCCCTCCAATAAAAAATCAACTCCAGTCTCTTTCAAAAATTTCTCTTTTTCTATCAATGATGAGATGCCGGGTCCCCCAATAACAATGAGTTTTTCTTGCATTTTCAATAGAGGTAGGATTCTAATAATCTCTTTGAAGTGGAAGAATGTGCTCGATAAACCTACTAACTTACCTTGCACATTACTCAATAATGCCTCATACTCCTCAGCAGGAAGAAGGTCACCATCAATAACTTCAGTAGCAATCAATCGTTTCTGTAGTGCTGTACCAAGATAAAGAATACCGAGAGGTGGAAACGGATGATCCAATTCCCCTCTTCTTGTTTTCGGAAGAATTAAAGTAATTTTTGCCATATTGTTTTTCTTTTTGAGTCAACCGCGTAAAACATTTCCGTCTTAATCGTGGAAAGATGCCTCGGACATTCAGGTAATGAGAGAATAAACATCTCATTCGGATAAACCTCTTTGAAAACCTCCACCTTCTTCTCGATAACGTCGCTGATATCAAATGAGAGAGGAATCAATCCTTTTGTTAACAGTATTACATTTTCTTTCTCAGTAGAGTAAAATGAATAAGGGTATTCTGCGTACTTAATCGTCGGCAAATTGAATTCCCATTTTCCAATGATCTGGTGCATTGGGTGATAAATACCAAGAGGAACGAGCACAATATCATAACCGTTGATGATATTATTGATCTGTTCGTAAACAGTATCCGCATTTCGTAAACCATTTATCTCGGCAAATAACTCATTGAATGAATGTACTCCAACTGCCCTAGCTTGCTGCGCAACCTTTGCTTGATTGACATCAAGTGTGTTGTAACCCAACGCAACACTTTTCAATCCTGGTATGTATTTATTAAGCTTTTTGGTGTTATTTACATTATTCCCCCAGTTGTCGTCTTTAGTTACGGATACAACCAAGTATTTGTGCTGAGGATGTTTAAGCAGATATCCGCCAATGTTTAACCAACAGTCATCATAATGTGGCTCGATTACTGCGACTCTCATCTCACATATCTCTTTGGCAAAAACGTGTGATACTTAGGACGTACTGTGCAATTGAATACGATCAGACTAGCCCAAAACGGGATAGAGCTGATAGCGACTGCTTTGCTTCTCAAACCAGGGAAATTGAATGTCTTCTTCACAAAAGCTTTACGCAACGCATATTGCGCATCGATAGGGAGTGGCCGGAAAACTTTTTGTTTATAAGACACGCCGCCCTTAATTTCTAAGGACGTCAATTCTTCTCTGTGCATATCAAACAATATTAATGGTGAACCGTACCCCTCGTCTTTTGTTTGGTCGATAAGGAATTGCATACCGCGTTTGCTATATGCACGGTACTCGGACAACAAGTCCGTTGTTTTGATCCCTGTGGCTAACTCGTAGATGAATGAGTAAATCATCATGTCCTTTTTGATCATCCAAGGAGTGTCATCATTATACGTGGCGCATATAACGTCAATATGGGGGTATTTCTCAATAGTCTCAAAGAATTCGGGAAGTTTATCAGCATCCATCTGGCCATCACCATCAACCTTAATGCCGTAATCGTACGCATTGTTGACTAGGTATGCGAATCCTTCAGCAACGGTCTTTGCCAAGCCTTTATTTTCTCGACGGTCGATGAGAGTTACAGGATATTGGCAGACGATATCATTCGTTTGATCCTTACTCCCATCATTGACCACGACTATATTTTCTGTGTATTTGAGGATATCTTCGAGTGTCTTCCCAATCTTTTTCTCCTCGTTGTAGACTGGAATGAGCACACCGATTTTCTTATTCATATTTAGTTACCATCTGTTTTTGCCATTTATTTGTCCCCATCTGCTTGGCTAACTCGTACCATTGCTTCGACGAAGGAATACCTCGATACTCTTTTCCAAGAGTTATGTCTTGCGGTGTTACTTGTATAGCATTATCGGTTGTTTCAATGAGGTCTACTATTTCGACGAACTTTGCAGCTCCTCTATCTTCACAACGTCTGAATATCATCTTTTCAGAATCGTTCTCGTATATGGGTATTACTTCCTGGTAAATGATATCTCCTGCATCAACCTTATCGATCACTCGATGAATTGTGAATCCTACTTTATCTGGTTCTTCGTTTTTTAATGCCCGATATAAGGCCGAATTACCGCGGTAGTAAGGTGTTATACCCGTATGAAAGTTAATCGCACCGTATTTGGCTTGATTATAAATCCATGGTTGCAGGATACCGTCACCGCTGATTACGATGAGGTCTACTTCGAGATTATTGATAGCTTTTTCACACGTTTCGGTGTTGTGTTTCAGAAAGTCGAAAATCTGAAAATCAAAGTCTCGTTGCAATGCTTTCAGACTTGGATATTGTTCTAATACCTCATCTTTCACGTTTCTTGCTTGCAGAAATGCTATATAGAATTCTTCATAAAACAGATCCTCAGGTAACTTTATAGATTCTTCCTTTTTAACCGGTCTAGCAAATACACCCTTAAGATCGTGCTTTGATTCGAGCAATGATTTCGTAAACTTGATACCGCAACTTGTTTCTTGGTCCCAAGTAAACAAAGCTATTTTCATTGTTTTCTCTTTACCAAATAGTTGCCGATTGCTAAGTAGTCCAACTCACTTTTCAAGAACGAGAAGATGGCATCGTCCGGAGTACACACGATCGGCTCACCGTGGTTGTTGAAGCTTGTATTAATTACTGACGGGATACCTGTTAACTCATAATATTCATTTATGATTGCGTGAAACAACGGATTGCCTTCTTTGGTGACAATTTGTGGACGAGCAGTCCCATCAACATGCACCACGCTTGGACTCTGACGTTTCATTGTATTACTGCAGTTGAACGTGATAGTCATGAATTCAGCTGTATATTCTGCTCCTTTGACATCCTTATAGCACTTGTTTGCATACTCAGCCAGCGTTGCGGGAGCGAAAGGCATAAACTCAGTTCTTTGCAACCGTTTGTTTAGCCAATCATTCACTTTGATGTCTGTGGTCTGGTATAGTATACTCCTATTTCCTAATGCTCGTGGACCATATTCCATCCTACCGGTGAAGCATACAATAACTTTCCCTTCAGCGAGTAAATAAGCAATCTTTTCAATAGGAGAATCCATGACTTCATAACGTAGTCCATATTGTTCTAAGGTGTTTTTGATATCATTATTGTTGAAATTTGGCCCGAAGAACACATTTTGTAATCGTTGTGGCTTCAAGCCCTTTATCTTGCCTGCATACGCCATTGCTGCCCCCATGCTAAGTCCTTCATCGCTCATACCTGGATGGATGAATATATGCTTGAAACCGAGTTCCTTTATCTTCTGGTTAATCCTTACATTGCCGAAGATACCGCCTGCAAGTGCAATGTTCTCTTTCTCTGGATGTGGGGCATTTTTCTTAATGTAGTCAAGTACGCGTTGCTCTGTGTATGCTTGTACGGTCGCTGCAATTTCTTCCATACTTATATCTTTGAACTGCTTACGATATTCTGCCAACCGCTCCTCATTAAGCACAAGTAAAGGTGAAACACTCTTATTGTCAAGAGCAGACCATGAACTGATCTCATTAGGAAGACTATTACCTGATATTCTTTGATTCTCAAAAAATTCCCAAACATCGTCACTAATAGTACCATACGCAGCAAGCCCTGTAATCTTGCCTTCATGCATGTTTGGAGTAAAGCCCAGTAATGCGGTAGTGAAGAAGTATTCGTCTGTGAAACACTCCGTGCTCTTTTCTACTACTGCTAATTTCCCATTCTTGCCATGATTAGTCGTGGTGCACCACGGCTCGAACACACTACCACCGTCCATAGTGATGATGAGTGCTTCATCTACTCCGCTTGTATAGTATGCGGAAGCAGCGTGAGACTCATGATGACCAACATGTTCCTTCTTCTTTCCCAGTTCCTCGTCATAGAATTGCAATCGATGTAAAAAAGGTTTGAAGTCTTTCAACTTATATCCAACACTTATCAGTTCCTTAAGTGCTTGTTCGTACGTGTTTGTTGCTACCACGACAATAGCATCATCTTCTTCAATCCAGGAAAGGCTTGCAAAAGGAAATCGTCCATCTTTCTTCTTCCTCGTCAGCCGTTCCTCATTAATAGCCTTCTTGATAGTGCCGTGTTCATCAAGCAAGGTCGTGTTGCTATCGTGCAACTCGCCACCAATTCCCAAAAGACTTCCCATTTATAACCTCAGTTTGCCCGCCTTTTAATCGAAATATAAACCAAAAGACTCATTCCAAAATATAATATAATTAAATATTTTGCCTGCAAACCATTTTTCGTAGCTTGTTATTCAATAACTCCTTGATAAAGAAAAGTTCCTCCATAATTGATATCACATAATTTCGCCTTTTTCAGGGAGATCTAGCGTATTAGGCCGTGAATAAAAAACCGCCAAACCTTGTTTCAGTCTGGCGGTCAATTGCGTTTTCCCCCCATGCGGGAAAATCACAATTTGGCACTATTATTGTACCTCCTATTTGACTATTCGTCAATCCTCCTCGAACATGTGGATTGTTGCGTCAGGGCTCTGTTCGTTCTGCTTCTCCGTCGTCTGGAAGACGGCAATCTGAACCTTGCCGAGAACTCCGAGGTCAAGCTGACCGGCCAGATAGTCTTTGCCATGCTTGTCCGACTTCTTCCACAACGCACCGATTTTCCTGAGTGCCATTTTCTTTTCAACTCCTTTCAAAGAGAGATAATTGATTTACATTGCTGCGAGGTGCATCGTTAATAGAAAGTTTTTCACCGTCAAAGAAAATTCTCCAATTGCCGATTATCATTGGTTTATTCTGACAATCCTTTACCATAATGAAGGCAATAATATTACTTTCTAACTCATCTATGGTTAGAGACATCCTTTTGCGATATTGGAGACTGGTTAT
>AQSL01000087.1 GCA_000403035.1 Candidatus Latescibacter anaerobius SCGC AAA252-E07
GATTACATCGTTCATTATGGGCTTGAGATGACGGCTCATTGGTTCAAACTGTTCCACACCCCAGTGATCGTAAATATCAAATACGTTCACTCCGAGTTCATGCGCCCCACGGATCATTTTACACCGCTCTTCTTCAAATGGTACGAGTTCTGTCGGCATATGAGCCCCATACCCAAATGAAGATACCTTAATACCTGTTTTGCCCAGTTCTTTTGTCGCAATGGTTCCACCGGAAGGTTTTGGATGAGTGACCTCAAATGAATGCGGAGAAAAACGGTTTGTTACCTGATACTTTTTCGTCATGAAAGATGAACAGCCGGCGGCGCTTATACCGGCAGACCCCAAAAAACCGTTGATGATAAAATCACGTCGTTTCATAATAAAACCTCCATTATAATTCATGTAATACTTTATCTTCAATCTTATTATTTGCTCTTTGATACTTGCAGTTTCCTCTGATTAATTGTTTGGCTGTTTGGTAAAATGATCTACCTAAAAGTAATATACTAACGTATAATTACATCACAGTGCTTTGAATGACGGGATTTTCCATCGGGTCCTTCCACATCGAGCCAGACAGTATATCGTATCCCCGGATTTTTATACTGATGGATTGGATACTGCTCTGTGGATGTCTCTCCATCGCCGAAATGCCAGAGCCATTTTGTAATTGTGCCCACAGATTCGTCCTTGAAATACACAAGCCGCCTGTCCATATCGATAACCTTGAAAGACCACCGGGCTTCGATTGCGGGCTCAAAACGTTTTTCAAGCTGCATCAGGCGAAAAGCGCAGAGTGCCGAAGCCTCGGAAACAGATGATCTTTCATGGGCCAGATTACTGTTACCTCTGCCATTCTTTTCTCCATGGTCGAAATCCAGAATCGCCCAGGAAAGACCTATTATTGTATTTTCTTCGAGTTTCGATATCACCGAGTGCCCCGGACCGTCATACGATGCATAATCGAATGGTGTTATCCAGAACTCGAGGACAAGGTTTCCACTCTCACCGGGCTTAAAATCATAGTCATACTCATAGTTTGCCCAGGGAAACCTGCATACCCACGGTTGACAACCCCATAGACGACACCACTGGTTATTCACCGGTGGTGTAAAAATATGGTAATTCTGAGCATGAACACCGGCAAAGCGCATATATCCTTCAACCCTGTCTTCTATTTGAGGGTTCTGGATAAATGGTCCACCGGAAATATCTGCATCGATGCTGATTTCGAAGATATCGTTCTGATATCCGCGGCCTTTTTGAACGGCATCTTCATCAAATATACCGAAATCCCAGTAATCATCGTACGCCTCATAAAGGAAGTAGAGACGATTCAAATCTTTGACCCAACCTACCCGAACCTTTACATCGATGTCGTTCGTATCGACTTTACCATCGGGAAAACCGCCCGTTGTGCCATCGAGCTGATCCGTCCGGTACGTATAGTCTTCTCCGACAATATCCCAGTCATTTGTTTTACCGTCGATGGAGGGTATCATGTTACGTGGAAACTGGAAGATTTTAAACTCAATTTCCGGACGTTCCAGAGCCTGAACCTGTGAAAATGTTGTGACAATGGAAAGCAAAGCTATCATTATTATTTTGCGCATAATCAATACACTCCATTCATATTCCAACTTATATTATTAACACAATTAAGTTACTTATCATAATCTTAACATTAATCATGCTAATAGAACCATAATTACTTAAATATATTCTCATCTATCCAGTCAGGTCTTGGATTTGGTGCTTTCCAGTCTTCCGGCAAATCATCTACTCGGATCATTGCGCCATTGTGTTCCAGATGTGATTTAAATCCTGCAAGGAAAATTTTTGTTTTTTTCAAAATGTAATCATAGCTCCAGGGCATTTTCCTTGTCTCGAACATTCTCTGCATGTCAAAAACGGTTTTGCCTTGAAAATGGTAGCGTAGATTCACAATGTCATCTGTTATCGAGCGGTGATCAAAATTCTCACATCCATCGGAGTGATAAAGTCGAATTGTGGCACGAAAAGGGGAACCTCTAAGCATCTGCTGTGCAGCAAGAAAAGGTTTTTTCTGTTCACCAATCCCATCAATTTTAATGCCTCTATATTGAAGTGATAAGAGTCCCCAATCCATTGTTTTTGGAGATGTTAGTACTTTATCAATCCACCATCCGGGAGCTTGCAAACTTACCTGCTCAACATCTAATCCAAGTATAGGGAGAAGAAGATAAAGACCATGAATACCATGCGCCGGGTATTCACCGGCAGAATTGGTTGAGCTTACACCGAAAATAGTTTTCCCTTCTTTCAGAATATCCTTTACCCTCGAAGCGGCATACAATCCTTCTTTCACATCTTCATGCGCATCGGTGCAAAGAATAGGTGTGTTGTGTTTTTTTGCCCGTTCAATCATAGTATGGGCGTCCTTCATGCAATACGCGAACGGGCGGTTAATGAAGCAGGGGATACCTGCCTCAAGATATGGTTTTGTAAGCTGCGGCCACCATTCTGTTTCATAAAATCCGGCGAAAATCATTGCGTCGACTTTATCGACCATATCATAATAGTTTTTTACCGTTTCACAGTGATATCTTTTTACAAACTCTTCTGCAATATCCGGCTTTGAATCCCAGCAATGTGTTATGAGCATCCGTGAGGTGCGCATCGGCCATCTTTCAGGCTCTGTAGGATTAATTGCCGGAGCCCATATGCTGCCCTTACTATTCATATGGCTGTGTTCACCGACGGCAATAACACCAATCTTCATAAGCTCCACAGAGGGTGTGTTTTTTGATTTTGCCATGACTTTTCCCGAACCTGAAATTACTGCTCCACCTGCTAACGCAGCTTTTCCAAAAAAGCTGCGACGTGATTTTGTCTCATTCATTTTTGATTATCTCCTTACTATATGCCCAATACCCTTTATCATTTGTTTTATGGCTCATCACTTTTTTGCATACCCGGGCATAAAAGAATAATAAACAAAAAGATAGAAAACAAAAGGCAATATAAGGAAAGTGATGAAATAATTTTTGTATAAGGATTAATCCATACCTGCCGAGAACCAATGCAAAGCGCCGATTTACATGCCCTTAACAGGAACAAAACAATACATTTGATAAATGGGGAATTAAAAATATTTATCATTTACTCTTAATAAAAAATAAGATCTTACAATATTTAAAAACATGAATTACGGTTTTTTTATACTCCTTTTTAAATACATTAACTGAGCTTTTATATTCAGGAAAGCCCTGCGAAATAAACAGGGCTTTCCTTTGAGAAGACACTATCTACTTTAGGAAAGGGTTTTATTTAAGAAGTGTCATCTTCATGGTCTTTGAGAAATCTCCAGACTTCACAGTGTAGAAATATACACCATTGGATAATCCGGAAGCATCCCAAACGACCGAGTGCTTACCTGCATCCAGGAAATCATTTACCAGCGTATCAACCTTCTGACCTGAAACGTTGTAAATCTCGACCATTACATGATTACCCTCGGGAATCGTGAAACTGATCGAAGTGGTCGGGTTGAACGGATTCGGCGAGTTCTGGTCAACAGCGAATGCCCCCTGGACCTCTTCTTCCACCGCTATCCCGCTTGGCTCATTGGTGATTATACCGGCGACTGAATCGAAGGCAACATACATTGTTTTAGAATATTGACTCACTTTCACTGACGTACCTTCCATAATACGTTCATGGTTATGGTACAAACCATCGTATTGTGAGCCGCTGTCGCAGAGTATTCCGCCACCTTTGTTTAATTCATTATTCTCTGGCAAGGTATCTGCAAACCCCATATAACCGATTGCAGTACCATCCTGCGTTGCCACACCAAAGTTTATCATTGCTCGTCTGCTGACAGAGAGTACAGTAAATTTGTTAGAATCAAGAGCAACGCCATTCCTTCTGTTACTTAAACCTTTAGGGTCGAAAAGACAGAACCACGCAGGTTCCATATCCGGTGTCCATGCAACATCCATCCAGTAATCACCGTTTCCGTTCTGCCAGAGTACCATGTCCGTCTCATCATCCGCGTCTTCAAGAATCCGGGAGGTATCAATAAACTGTTGTATACAGCACATGTGACTGGATAAAATCCATTCATTGTTTCCACGGGAGTACATATTATGAAAAGAACCGTTAATGTAACCGCTGGGATTAGGATCATCCGGGAAATACCAATCGTCCATCATCTTGTCAAAAATTACTTCACCGTCAAAGGATACGCACCTTAATTTAGTCCATTGAACTTCATATTGATGCATAGCAGGCGATACAACATATATATAACTTCTGTCCGTATAGCATGCTGGTTTCTGTGAAGCAGGTCCATGTACTGCACCCAAGTCTTTCCATGTCAGTTCATCCCAGCCGAGCCAGTCTTCATCACGGATGGCCTCACCATCAGTAACGAACTGCCATTTAAACATGGTATTTGTTAATGCATCGACATCTCTGCAGCAGTGATAAAAAATACTATAATCATTTGGATTAAAAACCTGAACACCGTGATCTAAAAACCCGGGTTCAGTTTCAACTGACCTGGACTGATATAGTGCGCAATCTGTAGTTTGCATCTTTGTTAGATCGAATGGGTCACTTCCTATTATCCACTTAAAATGAACTCCATGGGACTTCCAGGGTTCATCAGCATCATTTTTAGTAGCTTGACTTCTACTCATACTTCCCACAATAAGCGGATTCGCCAGTGGCAGCCCGTCCTCGCCTACTTCATATATGTGACATGGCTGGGAATCCCAGTCCCATCCAATAGCAATATAATCGCAGACCCATTGTCTCGGGGTTTGATCATCATATGCCCAGAGATAGTAGTCGTACGTTCCTGCAGCTACAGCATTACCGTCCTGGTCAGTTCCGTCCCATACAATTGTAGATTCCCCGGGGACTCTATTGTATTTCTGAGAAACATAAACTGTTGTGTCGATTTTGTTTACATAGTGCCAGCCGAGATAACCATTTTCTACTTCTCCAATATCCTGACCCTTACCATGTGTGTTTACGACAAGCCACATCGCTGCGGGTGTTCCTGCAACAGTAAGTGGAATGGATAAATCATTCCCATCAAACTGGTATTCGATTTCAGCAGGAGCAGTCAATGTCAGAACTGTCGGTTCGAAATCTGCGGAAAACGCGAACGCAGGTACCAGAATCATTGTGATTGCAATTACGAATAATTTCCTCATAATTCCTCCTCCATGAGTAAGTTCAATTTTTCATAGAATAGTTAATTCAATTCACATTCTATGCACTTTAAACATAATACTATTTCATAATCGTGCCTCCTATGATAAATGGTTATAATACCTAATTTATGGCTCATCACATTTTTACGTACCCGGGTATAAAAGAATAAAAGACAATATAAAGAAAGTGATTAAATAATTTTTGTATAAGGTTAATCCATACCTGCCGAGAACCAATGCGAAGCGCTGATTTACTTGCCCTTAACAGGAACAAAACAATACATTTGATAAATGGGGGATTAAAAATATTTATCATGTACTCTTAATAAAATCATATCCCCATTTTGGATAAAGGTCGTGATTTCTCCCGAAATTACCGGTAAATGTATGGTTCCTGGCACGGTTGTTAGAGGTGTTCAGCGCGCCCAACCGTTCTTCGGTCGACATTTCAAGCCAGTCTTCATTTGTTAATTTGCGTAATTCATGAAGGTTCTGGGCAGAAAGAGTGGAGGCAAAAAGGAAAAAAATTAGTATTGATAAAGCTTGAAAGCATATTCTCATGATTACCCCTCAAGGTATTTGAAAGGTTACATAATGATAGTACTTTAAATCTTTTCAACAGGTTTCATTTATCGTATTTTCATCTTTTCAATTAAAGAATTATATAATAATATATCAGTATAAAGACAACCCCATATTATTACGTAGTTATTACGCATATAATATACGTAGTAATTGTGATTAAGAATTTGATTGTATTAACCTGAGGTAGATTCTTAAGTTAATTTTTTATACTTGGTCCGGAAATGAATCAATTACCTATTATTATAATAATACTACTAATTATAATATTATCAGATATAATAAAAAAGCCCTGCTTTCTAAACAGGGCTTTCCTCGAAAAGAACACTCACAAATATTGGAAAGGGTTTTATTTGAGAAGTGTCATCTTCTGGTTTTTGAGAAATCTCCGGACTTCACGGTGTAGAAATATACACCATTGGATAATCCGGAAGCATCCCATACAACCGAATGCGTTCCCGCTTCCATGAAGTCATTTGCCAGCGTATCAACCTTCTGACCTGAAACGTTGTAAATCTCGACCGTTACCTGATCGGCATCGGGAAGAGTGAAGCTGATCGAGGTGGTCGGGTTGAACGGGTTCGGCGAGTTCTGGTCAACCGCGAAAGCCGCATGGACCTCTTCTTCCACCGCTATCCCGCCTGGCTCATTGGTGATTATACCGCCGACTGAATCGAAGGCAACGTACATTGTTTTAGAATATTGACTCACTACCACTGACGTACCTTCCATAATACGTTCATGGTTATGGTACATACCATCGTATTGTGAGCCGCTGTCGCAGAGTATTCCGCCACCTTTGTTTAATTCATTATTCTCAGGCAAGGTATCTGCAAACCCCATATAACCGACTGCAGTACCATACAAACCATTTTGCGCAAATTGTAATTACTCTTTCATTGCATGTAATTGAACATATTAAAGATTTTGACTCGATACTGTTATTCCTTCACGAAACAACAGAATTCAGAAAACCGTGCACAGTTATCATAATCATATAAACAACGACTAATCCGATTAATTCATACATTTTCATGTTTGCATAAAGATAGTAAGATTATACAGTTATCCCTTTTACTCAGCTAAAAAAAAGATTATGAAAGAAAACGTATCTATGTCTTTTTTATTTAAAAACCTTGACTACAATAAACCAGGGGGTGAGTTGAGGTGAAAAGAGGGGAAATTAAGATTAACGAAAGGGATAACCGGAATAATGTATTCTTTTACTTTTCTATCTTTTTGTTATTTAAAATAGTACTATCATGTTTGCATGTATCGGATGAACCCGTTACGTTATTATATAAATCAAAACAACCGAATCTGTATACAATTTACATTACAAACCAAATATTTTAATTATAACTCCGCTTAAAACTATCGTTATTCCGGCAATAGCTTCGGTATAACGTTCAAAGCGTCCTAATTGAATTAAATTTGTGCCTAAAAATGAAAAAATAACTACACCCAGCATCGTGGCAATTGTTGCTGTGCTGAAGATACCGGTTACCAGTAAAACCCCGCCAATACTGTTTGTTGCCGCTGGATACATCAGTAACGGAATTAAAGGTTCACAGGGACCAAAGACAAAAATTATAAAGAGTATCCAGGGCGTAATATTTTTACCGGCTTGTTCATCGTGGACATGAGAATGTTCCATGGAATGTTTGTGATCATGAGTATGATTGTCGGTATTTTTATGAGTATGCCAGTGTTTATGTGGTTTGTTTTTTATTGCCCGGTGTAAGCCCCATACGAAAAATGCTAATCCAAAGGTTATGAGAAACCAGCTGGCAAGATCGCCGCGAATTGTTTCCAATGCGGTTAATTTTGTTAGAGTAATTCCTAAAAATATTCCTATAAAGCCAATTATAACTGAGCTGAATACATGACCTAAACCACATAAAAAGGTTATCCACACTGTCTTTAATAATGACCAGCTTCGCGCTCTGGCTATCATTATGAACGGCAGATAGTGATCCGGCCCGAATAACGTGTGCAAAATTCCTATCGAAGCTGCTGACAGACTTAGTATCGATAGTTCATATGTCATATAATTCATTCCCCGTATCAATATGCATTAAATCGAGTTCTATAACGTGAACCTCATCAAATAATAATAGAAGCTTTAAATCAATAAAAGTTTCATAAAAATGCTTGATACTGATATAAATAACAACTAATTTATTCAGAGCACCAAATAAACCGCTATTCTCCATATCAAATTCATGAGTGGTTACAGTTCCCTTAATCCGATTGACAAATGAATATTACTTCTTCTGATTTTTTCCTGCAAGGATAATTTTACATAGTAAGAGCCATATCCTGTGAATTGATTGTTAAAAATGTAATTATAATCTCCAATTAGAGACACCTCTCCATCGACTCATAAAAAAGTATGGTAGTTTTAAACGGAATAATATCGCAATTGGGTTGATTAAATGGATACGTGTCTCTCAATTGGGATATTTCAGTGTTCATCAAGCATATACCTAATAAAATTGAACAATTAGCAGGCAGAAAATACTTGCCAAAAGAACTTTGAAGAGGTAATATTCGTTTATTAATAAGATTGTTGAGAATTTTAACACCTGATGATTCAATATGGATATTACCGGCTCAAGTGACCTGTCGGAACAGGTTTGGCTTGTGCGCTCTTTAAACTGTATAATTATTTATATAATCCTTATCACTGCGAATCCGGGAGAAAACAATGAAACGACGTGATTTCTTTGCTGCCGGAGCAGGCATAGCCAGTGCCGGCATTGCTGGCTGCGGTACTTTAAAACAAACGACGGTTCCGCTCTGGAAAGAGCTTGCGCCGTTTTATTCACGGCCCAAAGGCGGCAGCATGTCATACTCGATGCTCGGGAAGACCGGAATCCGTATTTCAAACCTCGGATTCGGCTCACACATACGGGCCGAGATGCGTGGTTTTGATTACCAGCGGGAATATATCATTCGCGAGGCGTACGATTTGGGAGTGAATGTCTTTGATGTATATGATGAGGAGGCCGGAGTCGCAATAGGTGGCAGTTATCAGTATGAACCGTTCGGCAGACAGATCAGACCATTTAAGGATAATATCCTGGTCTCGATTTCTTTCAGACCCTATGACGGGAGAACACCGGAGCAGGAGTTGGAACGTGACCTTCGACTGTTCGGGCGGGACCATATCGACCTGGTTCGCTTGCTTCGCAAACCGGAACACCCGTGGTGGGAAACCTTGTTTAAGTTCAAAGAAAAGGGGTACATAAGAGCCGTGGGTGCCCCCATTCATGATTGGGAGCATGTGGATATGCTTTTAGGATATATCCCTTTGGATTTCATGCTTTTCCCGTACAATTTCTATCATAACATCTGTTGGCTTGAGGAAAAAAAAGATGATTTCGATTCACTACCAGTAAAACTCAGGGATAAGGGAATTGGAGTTATGACGATGAAACCTCTGGGAGGCGATTATCTTGTCAAACCGTTTATCGATATCGCCAGGTACCATCTTCACAAGCCCGACATCAGTCTGCCTCAAGCAGCACTTAGATACGTCATCAACTCCGGGATTCAGGCGGAGTGTACGCTGGTAGGCATGTATAATCTCTACAACCTGTATGAAAATGTCGGTACATATTATCAACCGACCATAAGCCCGGAGGAACTAAATCTCCTTGACGAAATGAGATCAGCAGTGAAACGACATACACAGGCATGGCTCCCGGATCACTACAAATGGCTCGATATATGGAGTCCTTATGCTTATCGAAATGTTTGATTAGCTGGTAATATAATTAAAATATATATATAGCATTAATATATTTATATAATTAATAAATAATTCTTGTAAAAAAAATTGTTTGTTACTCGGATTATTCACAAACCTGTATAAATTCGAAAAAGACTGAACCTCGATTCAAAGGATTTTAAGGATTTATGGGATTACTGTAAATCATCTAATCCAATAATCATGATAATCACGGTTCAGACAATTAATGGTGAGTATTTAAGAGGGCGGTGAAAAAGTCTTTTCACGCGCCCCGGCTTGTAATATATGACTGTGTTGCTGTCAAGGGCAAGACA
>AQSL01000088.1 GCA_000403035.1 Candidatus Latescibacter anaerobius SCGC AAA252-E07
AGACAAGATCGATGAGCTTTACGATTTTGAAATTGAAAAAGTTGAAAAGAACATAGTTACGATTCACTGTACACCCAAGCCCGATGCAGCAGTGGTCTGGGGCAGTATTACGTATGTTATTGACAGAGAAAAAATGATTCCTATCACGGTGGATTATTTCGATGAGGATGGCGAACTCGTGCGTGTAATGGAATTTGATAAGGTGGAAAATATTTCGGGAAGGTGGATTCCTCTGGTGATGAGAGTCAAACCGGTCGAAACACCGGATGAACTTACCGAACTGGTGTATGAAAATCTTGAATTTGATATAGAACTCGAAGATGACCTGTTTTCGATCAGTTCGCTCAGGAGACAATAAACATGCTGCTTCTTAAGCTCGGATACCGCAACCTCTGGAGAAACCGCAGGCGGACTCTTCTTACCATGACGGCGATGGGATTGGCAACAGCCCTGCTGATTCTTACCCTGGGGATATACGACGGTATGTTCTGGGATATGATCGAGGGTTCAACCGAACTCTATCATGGTCATGTAAAGATTACGGCTAAAGAGTACCTGGAACAACACAAGTTAGATATGACTATCCCGGAAAAAGGATGGTATGATACTATTGCTGCCGACCCGGAGGTAAAAGGGATTGCCGGAAGGGTTCGAGGTTTTGTTCTTCTCAGTTCCGGCGAGGGTGATTCGAGCCATACTCAGCCCGCAGAGCTTTTCGGAATCGATCTTGGGGAAGAACGCACGGTTAGCCGCCTCCATGAATGTGTGATCGAGGGCACATACCTTATCGACCCGGGGAACCATGATATCGTTCTCGGAGAAGGACTCGCGCAACTGCTCGAAGCGGAAATCGGCGGTGAGATAGTGGCAATGGGGCAGGGTGCGGATCGTTCCATAGCCGCTGATATATTTCATGTCGCCGGAATTGTTGATACCGGTGATGACATCCGCGATGTATCTCTGGCAATCGTCGGCAGAAAAACCCTGCAGGAAATGCTGGTTGTGGAGGGTAAACTGCATGAATTATCCATCTTATTGAAAAATCCTGTAGAAGCGAAAGAGTGGGCGGCACGCATGCAATCCGAATTTCCCGATATGGATGTGACACCCTGGAACGAATTTCTGGCGGCGATAGGTCAGGCACTCGAAATATGGGATACGATTAAATTTATCTTTGCAATTTTCTTTTATTTCGCGGTTATCCTTGTGACCATGAATACCATGTACATGGCTCTTTTAGAGCGTATGAGGGAATTCGGTATTATGGGCGCAATAGGGCTTAAACTTCGACGTCTGTCGCTCTTGATTCTCATCGAGGGTTTTTTTATCAGCGCGATTTCAGGTATTGCCGGAGGCCTGGTGGGTTTTGGCGCGAGTTATATTCTCAGTGTGCACACTATTGATTTGAGCGCGTATATGACACAGTTCTCGTATGGCGAAGCCGCATTTCAACCGCAGATAAGGAGCTACATTGCGCTCGATAATATACTGATACCGGTCATAATGATAATTGCCCTCGGTGTCATCATTTCATTTCTACCTGCGTTAAAGCTGCGGAAGCTGCGGCCGGTTGAAGTATTACGGGAAGTTTAGCATGATTGGGTAATGGTGGATATTGGATCTTGAATATGTAATCGGGAGTCGGAACGATGCTATGGATAAAAATGGGGTGGCGTAATCTCTGGAGAAACCGCAGAAGAAGTCTGATAGAATTGATCTCCATAGCGGGCAGTATTTTTTTAGCGGTGTTTGTAAATAACCTTTCTGTGGGCTCGTATGATAAAATGGTTGATGACGGTGTATTGATGGGAAGCGGTCATATCGGGCTGTACCGTACAAACTATCTCGAATTGAGAAAAACCGAACTAACCATGGAAGCAAAACCGCTTGTTTCGGCGCTTGAAAAGGAAACATCGGTTCAAGCGGTATACCCGCGTCTTCATGTTCCCGGTCTTGTTCGTTCGAGCAGGGACAGCAGGACATCGTTAGTTGTCGGGCTGGATATAAACCGTGAAAAGAACTCCAATCCGATACTTGAAGGGGATAAAATTGTAGAAGGAACGCTCCCGTCTCAAGACGATTCGAAAGAAGCGCTCATGGGTGAAGTTCTGGCCAGGGAACTGGGGCTGAAAGTAGGTAATAAATTTGTCATAATGGTACAGGGAGCTCAGGGTGAAATTGTAAGCAGTCTGTTCAGAGTCAGCGGATTGATACGAACAAATGCTCAGATGATCGATGCTGAAATGGTTATCGTCCCGAGAAGTGTCCTGGGCGAAGTCATCGGAAGAAAGGACAGCGCCCATGAAATCGCAGTCATACTGCACAATCATAGATTGATAAAGAAGGCGTTTCCGGGTATCAGCGCCATAGCCCGCACCCGGGATGATGTGGAAGCTTTTCGCTGGGAAAAAGCAATGCCCGGTATGTTCAATGCGATACGTATGGATCATATCGGGTTTCAGATTATCGTTGTGTTTATGTATCTGATAGTAGGCATCGGTACAATCAACACGCTTTTAATGAGTGTCATGGAGCGCATACGGGAGTTCGGTGTGATCAGGGCAATCGGACTTAACAAGAACGGTATTCGGAAAATTGTTCTGTCGGAAGCATTTGTTCTTGCGGTTACCGGAGTTATCATCGGCACAGTGTTAGCGCTTGCAGCCGGTTTGTACACGGCAAAACATGGTATTGACTATTCATTCGCAATGAAAGACCAGGGTATAGCCAATACGCTTATCGATCCTATTATGTACAGCGGATGGGATTGGATTTCCACGGCTGTTCTTGGCGGAGGTATGATACTGCTTGCGCTTGCGGCATCGCTCTATCCGGCACACTATATCCTGAAAACCAGCCCTTCAGAAGCTATGAGAAAATACTAATGATTCATATAAGAGATAGGTATGTAAAACTATTATAGTATAGCGAAAGAGGATTCACATGGAAGCGATACGTCTTAAAAATGTCAGCAAGAGTTTTCATGAAGGAGAACATGTTGTTCATGCCGTACATGATGTTGATCTCACCGTTGAAAAAGGCGAATTTGCGGCTCTTGCCGGCCCTTCCGGGAGCGGGAAAACCACGCTTCTCAATCTCACCGGTGGTCTCGACAAACCGGATTCAGGGGAAATTTCCATCGGGAATGTCACCACGAAAGATAAAAGCGACGATGAACTGACGGAACTCAGGCTTCACAACATCGGATTTGTTTTCCAGGCATATAACCTGATCCCGGTTCTCACAGCGTACGAGAATGTTCAGTTTGTGCTCCAGATACAGGGAGTACCCGATTCAGAGCACAGAGACCGTATCCTGCCGCTCTTTGACTCGCTTGGGCTGGAAGGATTAAAAGACCGTTTTCCAACCCAGTTGAGCGGAGGACAGCAGCAGCGTGTAGCGGTTGCACGAGCAGTTATCGGCAACCCGGATATTATTCTCGCTGATGAACCGACTGCAAATCTTGATTCCGAAACCTCGGTAAACCTCTTAGACATGATGAGAGAACTCAACGAAAGCAATGATGTAACCTTTCTTTTCAGCACCCATGACCCCAGGGTTATTGAGCGGGCGAGGCGTGTTATCCTGCTGCGTGACGGTAAAATCCAGACGGAAGAATTCAAGAATTGACCGGGAGATGTTCATCGATGCAATGTTCAAGATACGGTATCAATTCTGTAAAGGTAACCGCAATTGTCCTTGTGATGCTGTGCCCGGACATACCGGCTGCAATTGAAGTTGACGGGGGCGCCGATGTACGGCAAAACGCTCTGCTTATGAGCTCACCTCTGGAAATGGATACAGCTCTTTCCCCCGAAGGATCCTTCGGGATTTCCGAAACACGGCTGCGTTTCCGGTCGAGTGCTTATTACGGTGGATTTGTTCTGAACTGTGCCCTCGAATCACGTGCCGGATTCATATCGTCAGATTCCGGGATGCTGTCGCTGTCGGAGGGGGGCGGAAGCATTTTCGGTAAAAGCAGGCCCCTCGAACACTGGGATTTAACCTGGGAACATATCGAGGAACAGTCGACATCGCTCAGTTCACGCATCGAACGGCTCGATGTCAGGTGGAAGGCGTGGAATGTTGACTTCGATATCGGCCGTCAGCCGGTGAGTCTCGGTACGAGCCATTTTATCGGTGTCCTCGATGTTCTGGCGCCTTTCGCTCCGGGAGACCTGGATGCAACCTATAAACCGGGTATCGATGCCGTACGGATACGCAAAGGGCTCGGCATGACAGGCGAGGCGGAAATAATCGCAGCGGGAGCGAAAAACTTCAGCGATGGAGCTGTTTTGGGACGTTACCGGACAATGGTACAGGGCATCGATTTCGAGTTTATTGGCGGAAGATTCAGGAGACGCGGTTTTGGTGGATTCGGCTGGGAAGGTGAAATAAAAGAAATGGGAATCTGGGGCGAGATGGCGCTTTTCGAGAGAAAAGAAAATCTGGAAAAGTGGCGCGGCGGCTGGTCAAGAGCTGCATTTTCCGGGGCAGCCGGCATAGATGTAAACCTGCCCGCAGAGTTTAAAATCGGCAGTTCGTTCATGTTTCAGGATTTCGGCGTACGTGAACCGGAAGAACTTGAAGAAATCTACCGGGACGCTCCATTCCGTGAAAACTGGGTTTTTCTTGCATCAGCGGCGTATTGTATCGTTACCGTTAACCGTGAACTGCACCCTCTCGTCCGGAGCGATCTGGCCGGAATGATAAACCTTATCGACAATTCCACACTATGGCAGCCGAGGATTACCATAAATACCGGTGATACTACCGATCTATGTTTCTATGGATGGATCGGAACAGGTAAGAAACCCCGAGTGAGCGGTTCTTCCGGAACAATACGTTCTGAGTTCGGTATGTTTCCCGATGGAGGTGGATTTTACGCCCGATGGTTTTTCTGAGGACTGTCTAATACGGTGAATATTTTTGGTGAAAACGCCGATGATATGAACATTATCACGGTTTACGGAGCCATTGTTTTCAAGCGCCTGTCTTCGTTTTTTCACAGCTAAATTGTAATTATTTTTCACACCCTTTAGTGAATTTTCACCGCGTTATCCAGCAGTTTCTCACGTGGCATATCAGGTGCTTCACCGGTTTTATGACAGGCAAAACAGGTCATTTCCACCGTTAAACGGGCTAATCCTTCTTCGGTCAGAGAGGCATGGCTGCTTCCGTCGTTCAGCTTGTACCCGGAATCGGCAGTGATACCAAAGATGTGAGAACGTATTTCCCCTTTTTGATAGTCCTTTACCATAGTACCCTTGCCGTTCGTAACCGCATAGGGCATATGGCAGTTCTCGCAGCTCAGATGTTCCATTGCCGGTATTTTTACCTCGATCTTGAATTTTCCCTTGTGGCAGTCGAGGCATTTTCTCTTAATTCCGGCCTGATCTTTGGCGGTTGTATGGGGATCATGACATGAACCGCATGTCATTTTAAACTTGGTTTTCTTGGAACGTGAAAGCTCCGAGTATTGCTGAAGCCCTTTAATAAGGTTGTCAGACGCAAGCTCAATATTGTCGTTGTCGGTCAACCGGTGGCACGACATGCATAACTCGCCTTTTTTATTGTCGTTCGTGCCCAGAATCTTAAGGTCGCCTTTCGATTTCTTCAACTTCTGCAATTCCTTTGGCCCTATGTCAACATGTTCCTTGCCTAATCCATGACAGGATTCACAGCCGATACCCTGTTTCTGTCCTTCTTCTACCATATCACCTGTTACCCCGGCATGACCATGAAGATCGTAAGCTTTTTTCACCTGGGGATGACAGGTACTACACCCCTTCGTTCCGACATGCCCTTCCTGTCCGATACCGGTAACCGGTATCAATACAATACCGAATGCGCCTAAAAAAACTACAGAAATAACAACTTTTATGACCGCTCTCATATAACCTACCTTTAAAAAAATATTCTCTGAAAAATGGACTTTCGCAAATTTACAAAACTATATCGGCAAAAACAAGTAAATTATACATTCATTTGTACTATTTTCCCAATCTATAAATCATTCTGTACTATTCAGTCATTTGTAAAGGTTGCCACGGTATGTACCTGAATCACCGCGATAAGTATGTGTAAAATTTATGTATTTCAAGGTTAAACAATTTGATTACTGTCTTTTATGTATTGTTTTTGTATCCTGTGATGAAAAAATTTTGAATACATCCGTCTTTAAAAACGTACTGGCTGTTTTTTTCTAATTTATGTATATTAGAAAAGGAGGCCGATGTATGAATGAAACCAGGGAAAAATCACCAAAACCTGACCGCGTGCTCGGTGATGAATGGCTGAACTGGACAGGGAATCTCGATGAGAGTATAACGTACAACGAAACAGCGAAGCTTTTTACCATCTGCGCATCAGTTGCAATCCTTATTCTGCTGGGTTCTCTGGGAATCATTCTCTACATGATCGAACCACGGCTGTTTCTCCTGCATCCCATGCTTGTATACATTGCGAGAGCTGTAACAATTATTATTATTACCGCTTTTACCCTGTTAGGAATTCTCACCATTACAAGCGTTTACACCGGTAAAAACGTATTATTCAATACGCGACTGGGACAAATTTCCGCCACGAAGATTCTCCCCTTAGCATTTGCTGTTGCCGGGAAACTGGGTATTTCACGTGACAGGGTCGGAAACTCGTTTGTCATGTTTTCCAATGCCGTTGTCAAAGCAAGCCACAAACCCGGCACAGGTAAAACGATTATTCTCCTCCCGAGGTGTTTAAAATCCGATTTAAAAAAAGAGGTTCTCGATATGGGCAAACGTGCAAGCATCGGAGTTTTTACAGCTACCGGCGGCGGCCAGGCACGCAAGATTATTATTAATGAACGTCCCACTGCGGTCATTGGCGTTGCCTGTGAACGTGACCTTATCAGCGGAATTCATGATGTAGCTCCCAAAATGCCGACGCTCGGTATAACAAACAAACGTCCCGAGGGTCCATGTAAAAATACTGTTATCGACCTTGTAGAATTGAAAAAAGCAATTGAAACATTAACCGGAAAATCTCTGGATTGAAATGTACAAAGCTATCGGAATGTTTTCAGGAGGACTGGATTCCATTCTTGCGGCTAAGATAATGCTTCATGAGGGGCTTGAGATTATAGCCCTTCATTTTTATACAGGATTCAATGGAAAAATACGCCGCGAGATTTCAGAGGGAGCGTTTTGGACATGGACGCCTGAAGAATCCGTGCTGCAATCGGCTGATGAACTTGGCATCGAGCTTGTTGCACGGGATGTTTCCGATGAATATATTGATATCATAACCCATCCGAAACATGGGTACGGTTCTGCAATAAATCCCTGTATCGACTGCCGTATTTTCCTCCTCAAAAAGGCGCGGGAAATCATGGAAACCGAACAGGCGGTCTGTATTTTTACCGGTGAAGTTTTAGGACAGCGTCCCATGAGCCAGCACAAGCCGACACTCAACTTAATTGAGAAAAAGGCCGGAATAGAGGGCAGGCTGCTCAGGCCTCTTTCGGCAAAGCTTCTCGATCCCACCATTGCGGAAAAAGAGGGAATTGTGAACCGTGAACATCTCTACGGCTTGAGCGGCCGTTCACGAAAACCACAGAAGGAGCTTGCGGAAAAATTTGGCATCGACCGGTATCCCCAGCCGGGCGGCGGGTGCATTCTTACCGAAAAAAATTTCGAAAAAAAATATGTCGACTTCTACACGCATACGAACGGCAGAGATATTTCAAAACATGACCTCGATTCGTTTAAAACAGGCCGTCACCTCAGGTTTGAAAGCGGCATAAAAGTCATAGTCGGCCGTAACGAGACAGAGAACAAGTACCTCGAAGAACTGCTTTCAGAAGATACCTGGAGATTCGATGTGGTGAATTTCCCCGGTGCGGCGGTGTTTGCATCGGGAGAACCGTCTGAAAAAGATTTCCACGAGATAGCCGCCATCTGCGCCCGTTACAGCAAGGGATTCAACGAGGAAAAAGTCGCTGTTGTTGCGGTAAAAGGCGGCATAACACGGGAACTGATTGTTGAACCGGCGAATCAGAAGGATATTGAACCGTTGTTAATACGTTGAAAATGGGCAGGAAAGTGTATATATTTTATCAAGCTGTAGATTATTCAGTCCCTGATCCTTATATTCTTGGAAAGAGGGTTAGCTGGTGAGTTGAAAAATTAATTCCAAGGAATCTATCATGTCCGATGACTGGAAAAACAAGCTCTATTTCGGTGACAACCTTGATATTATGCGTGAGCACATTCCCGATGAAAGTGTTGATCTCATCTATTTAGACCCGCCGTTTAATTCAAAAGCCACCTATAACGTTCTTTTTAAGGAAAAAAACGGTACGGATTCGGCTGCTCAAATTACCGCTTTTGAAGATACATGGCACTGGGATATTGCAACAGAATCTACCTACCATGAAATAGTCCTGAACGGGCCGAAAAAACTTTCCGACCTCATGCAGGCACTCCGTTCCTTCCTCGGGCAGAATGACATGATGGCTTATCTGACAATGATGGCAATACGGCTTGTTGAAATGCACCGGATATTAAAAGAAACCGGAAGTATTTATCTGCACTGTGATCCTACAGCGAGTCATTATTTAAAACTTCTTATGGATTCAATATTTGATGCAAAGAATTTTCAAAATGAGATTGTATGGCATTACCGAAAATGGCCTACAGGAAAATATAAATTCCAGAGAAACCATGATGTGATACTTTTTTACTCCCGATCCGATAGTCGAAATAGAACTTTTAATCAATTATTTATGGAACGTGCTGCTTCAACCCTGCGTCGGTTTGGAACCGCCAAGATTGTATCAGGTTATGATGACAACGGTCAGCGTCTTCCTTCTAAAACTGATGATAAAGATTCAGATGGAGTTAGACAGGATGATGTTTGGAATATCGGTCGCGTTCCTCCTATTAAACAGTTGTTCCCAACAGAAAAACCCAAATCTCTTTTGGAACGTTTAATAAAAGCAAGCAGTAACGAAAATGACATTGTTCTGGATCCCTTCTGTGGTTGTGGAACAACGGTGACTGTAGCAGAAAAACTTAATCGCAGATGGATAGGCATAGATATAACCCATCTCGCTATTACACTAATAAAACACCGCCTTCAGGATACCTTCGCTCAGGATTTATCACCGTATGAAATAATCGGCGACCCGAAAGACATGGAAAGCGCACGAGCTCTCGCCGAACAGAACAGGTATCAATTCGAATGGTGGGCTTTGAGTCTTGTCGGAGCCCGACCGGCACAGGATAAAAAGAAAGGCGCCGATAAAGGTGTTGACGGTTACATATATTTCTTTGAAGACGAGAGCGGTAAGGCAAAAAAGATAGTTGTGCAGGTTAAGAGCGGGCATGTTTCATCATCTCAAATAAGAGATTTAATCGGTGTCATGAAAAGAGAAAATGCGGTTATTGGCGCTTTTATTACACTGCAGGAACCAACCGCTCCGATGAAATCAGAAGCGGCTACAGCAGGATTTTATGAAACAATAATTGTAGTGAGCAACAGAACAATGCAGTATCCACGGATACAGATTATTACCATTGAAGAACTTCTAAACGGTGAATACTTGAAATATCCCGAATGGTCTCTTGATGCAACTCATAAGAAAGCCGAACGTTTTACAAAACACAATAAAGACGATCAAACATCATTTATATAAAAGATTATTGAATAATGTAAACAACTCACCCCTCGGTCCCCTCTCTACAAGCAGAGAGGGGATGACAACCCACTTAAAGTTCCCCCTCTCTATGAATAGAGTGTCTCAGGGGGTGAGTTGAAAAAAACCAAAAGAACCACAAAAACATTCATATTTCTTTCAAAGGAAAAACACCATGCCAATTAAAAAAATCACCGACTTCCAGAAACAATTGTCCGGGCCGAACATTCTCCTTTCTGAGGCGCCGGGGAGCGATGGTAAAAAGGATTTAATGCCCGAAATGAGCGTTCACTATGCGGAAATGAAACCCGGCCAGGAGGTGCGCCCGCACACGCATAATCGTGTCGAGGCGTATCTTTTTCTCACAGGAAGGGCAAAAGTAATGACCGGCGATGAGATTGAGGAAGTAACCACCGGCGATGTTGCTATTGCCCCTATCGGTACGCCGCACGGGATAAAGGTCATCGGTTCGGAGCCGCTCAGGTTCTTCGCTTTCAATGCGCCGCCGTCATCTACCTGTCCCATGAAGGATGCACCGGAAGAAGTCCTCTGGAAATGGAACCAGATTTAAGAGGGCGGTGAAAAAGTCCTTTTTCACACACCCTGTCATGAAA
>AQSL01000089.1 GCA_000403035.1 Candidatus Latescibacter anaerobius SCGC AAA252-E07
CGTGAGGCAAGAGGCGGGGTTTTGGGGTTTACCTTTTTACCCGTTTACCCGTCCATTATTCTCATTGTTACAAGGGGGTCGGAGTTCCTACCAGTTTCTCCGACCTCTTAAAAAACATTATGTAAACCTGAATATCAAAAATAAGCTATCATATTTTACACATGAATGATTTTACACTCATATTACGGTGAAAATAAAAATTTAAACAGGCAGGCAAAGCGGAGCGGGGAAAAAAAAAGATGTCTTTAACCATGAAATTAGGGATTTAAAACGATAATCTGTAAATTTGTATTGACAAATCAAAAAAAGAGGTTAGATTATGACTCATGAATATACAAATCTCAAAGACGGGAGGCGAGTCCGTGAAATCGCTATTTTTATTTCCAAAAGAAAAATTTCTATACATGATAAGCTCAGGAGTCCCGGTATCGAAAGGTATCAGGCAGTCTTTCTTTGAGGCTGGTATAGCTCCTGGGCTTTTTATGTGTAGGAGGTAGTAACAATGTTTTCAATTCTACCGTTTTACACAATGCAGAATGCCATATCCGATGATGCTTTAAAGGAGAGTATTAAAACGCTTAATATCGGCTCTTTGCTTGAGGACATACTCAATATTAGCGGTGTTTTGAACGGTATGGCAGAAGGCATTAGAAGCATTGAGATGCACAACGAAGTATCAGCCAAGGATTACAGCGAGATGTTCTTTCATTTCACGGGTCTTCACGGTGTTTTAGTAATATTGGGTGAAGAACTCAACAATCGTTTCCTTGAATTAGAGAAACGACATCCCGATGACAAGGCGTTTGGTTTAAACCGTGAATCGATCGATTATATTAAATCGCAAAACAAAACAGCATAAAGTGAATTAATTGCCCGGTCGTTTCGGCGGCCGGGCCTTGAAAAGTGAGGGAAAAAATGAAAGAATCTATGATTGAAAAAATGGATAAACTTATTAAACAGCTTGATGATTTGAAGGAAAAATATCCAGAAATTGAACAAATTAAAACAGGGGAAGATTTAACAAAAATGATGTTTGATATTATAGAGAAAGCAAATAATGAAGAAATTAATAATGCTAAAGCTAAAGCTATTGTAATAGCTGGTAACAAGTTTAATAAATTAGCATTACTGAGAATGCAATATGCTAAACTTACCGGGAAAGAAATATACAGAGAAGATAAGTATAATATCTTAACCTAAGAGGATATTAAAATGTCAAAAAAAAATAAAGTGCTTGGGTATTTCATAAACAAAGAAACCGCTGAAATTTTTATAAAATTATTAAAAAATCACAGTAATTTAATTAAGACGAAATTTATATTTTAATCGGTGAGCTATTAAGTCGGGTATGCAAAATTGAGAGATAATCTGACTTTATACAAAAGAAAAGATTCCCGCTGGTGGTGGTTGTCATATAGTGATGACCAGGGACGTATACAAAAATCCTGCAAAAAGTACGGGCTTTCTGTAGATAAATATACTAAAATACAGGCTGAAACGGTACTTTATGAGAAATTACAGATTATTCCAGAGACACCGGGACCGGGAACCGAAACACTTTCATGGTTCAAAGATGAAATTCTTAAACGTATTGAACGTGAGGGTCTGCGAAAATCAACTATCAGGGAATACAGAATTGCATTTGATCATTTACTTAATATTTTCAATGGAAATTATCTGTTAAAAGATTTTCGAAAAGCCGAAGTGCGCAAAATTCAAGACGCATTACTGGAAAAAGGTGATTCACCGGCAACAATTAATAAGGTTTGCCGGCATCTCAGGGCAAGCTTTGAACGAATGGCAGACGATGAAATAATAGAGCGCAATCCTTTTCGTAAATTTACGCAGCTCAGGGATACCAGTTCAAAGCAGAGGCATTTAACGCTGGCCGATGTTGAAAAATTTCTTGCCGTTGTGGACGCAGAAACTGACGAAGCAATGAAACACCTTGCATATATTTATCTTCTCACAGGTTTAAGAAGGCGGGAGGTTCAACTGATAAGCAGAAGCGATATAGATTTAAAATTCAACTGGATTCAGGTTCAAAATATCAAACACCGGGACCAGCGAATAAGAAGGATTCCCATAGGGCCGGAGGTAGGAAAACATTTTTCATGGTTTCTTAAAAATTCAAACCTTAAATATCCTATGAAGTTTTGTACTGCCGATCATATAACCAGGAAAATTAAGAGATGGCTGAGAAAAGCCGGACTGCCTGAATCACTTCACTTGCATTCATTAAGGCATACATTTACAACGCTATCCCTGGAAGCCGGAGAATCGGCCTGGAAATTAAAAGATTATCTTGACCATTCAAGCATCACAACTACAGAAGGGTACGCTCACACAGTACCGGGGAATATAATAGACTTTAGTGCAGTAATTTTAAACAAAAGGGGGAAAAACGTAACAGATAACGTAACAGGTAATGGCTGAAAAGCCCATAAAATAAGGGTATGTATCAGGATTCCTAATCCGCAGGCCGCGTGTTCAAGTCGCGCTGGGGGCGCCAGAAAAAATCATAAATACTGACTTGGAATACTTTTTTTGCTCCTTTATTACGTTCAAAAAATGTAAGTCATACCAATAATCACACCAAACTTATTTATTTTCATCATCACAGCCGAAAGTACTTTTTGTTTCCAATTCAACCTACGAGAGCGGAGCGAATAGAGTTTTTCTCTACGGACGGATCGCATATTCTAAGGCAAAATTGTATATAAACCTGTTACAATCGAACAGGAAATATAGTGGCTATCGCGCAGTTGATGAACTCCGCATTCACCATTCCCGGTACCGTGCAAAATCATGAGCAGTTCTTTACTTCAGATGTTTCCTCCTCAGACCAACAGTAGCAACATCAATGGGTTTAAATCCGAGCTGAAAGGCGGGAGAGTCCGGCTTGAGCGAGTAATCATCGTTTGCTGCATCCACAAATAACGGATCGGCGACAATCGAGTGCGTTTCATAACCGTTTTTCTGCCACTCTTCGAAGGAATCAATACCCGGCATTCCTACAATGATGGGGGAGGACCATATACATCCTCTGGTATGAAAGAAAAGATTGTAGTCTGAAACCACCGGAGCCGAACGTTTTTCATCGATTCTGAAAAGATCGGCATCGGTTTTGGTCGAATAGAAAATATTCCTGAGCGTCTTTATATTTTCATGACTGCGATCTTTCGTGTTCTGGTAGTTTATATGGCTTAATTCACCTTTGATGAAAATATTATTCTCGATCGTGTTGTTTCTGTTGCTGTACCACACATGCACACTTTCGCGGGTTCTGTATACGATATTATTTTTAACCGTCGTGTCCCTTGTCTCGCACCCAAGATAAATACCCCATCCGGGAGTTCCACGATAGTACGAATACACATCATGAATGATATTGTTGTTTATAACTATGTTTGCATCGCGAATAAAAACGCCTGAAGCATCATTTAAAATGGTGCTCACATCGAATATTTCATTGTATTCAATAATAAGTTCCTGAACCTGGTTTCTTCGTTCACGTTCTTGAAATTCCGTCGCCCAGTGACGGCCGTACACACCTGATTGGGATATATCATGAATCAGATTATGGGAAACCACACCCCCGCCGTCGTCAATGTTAATACCGACAGCGCTTGGATATATCGATCCGCAGTGATGAATATGATTATCTGACATCACATTCGGTTCTGTGCTGTAATTCCGGGATATTATTCCGCCGCTTCCGGTATCGTAAATCTCATTCCCGATAATGCGGTTATCATAACCGGTGATTTCGACCGCATATGTGCCAACGTTTTTGACACAGTTGCCTTCAAACACACAGTGGCTCGCACCCTCAAGCGTAACTGCGGAAGGTTTCACAATATCGCCGACATCTCCGCAGCTTGGATACCCCTCTTCTGGGAGTGCCCAGTCGCTATCGGAGAACGTGATGCCATTCATGGTGATATACTGAACATGGTTTTCGCCATCACCCTCGAATCTGATTAGCTCGTGCAGAACAGGGGCGATAATTTCTGCGTTATCCAGGTCATCAACCGGCCAGTAATAGAGGTTGCCGGTATGCCTGTCCAGATACCACTCGCCGGGCTGCTTGAGACCCTCAAGTACATTTTCGACATGGTACCGGTTACGTCCGGTTCCGTAAGCCCCCAGACGTCTGCCAATCGGGCCGGAAAATTTCACAATCCGTTCTTGTTCGTCAATTTCCGAAATGAGAACACGTGATTCGTTCCATGAATGGTAAACCACAATCTCTACATCGGTAAGATTTTTCCACGGTTTTATATGACCTTCTTTGAACATGAATGACGATTCATCCACCGGTTTTTCAATCTTATAGTATCCCTTATTTGGCAAACGAGACCGTATCTGGCGCTTTCCATTGACAAAGAGTTGCCTGAAATTCCATGTTCCCTCTCTGACTTCCCCGATAGAACAGACCATAATATCTCCCGTATGGGTGCTCCATGATGCGGTTATCTTTCTCCCGCCGCTGATGACCGGCTTCTCAACGCGATACGCCCTGTAGGTAATCGGGCACGTTTCTGTCCCGGAATCCTGAGGGGTAAAAATGAGCGTTTCTGCGAGTTCGTACCTGCCGCCGCGGAGATAGACGGTAATCGGCTTTCCCCTTTCTTTCAATGTGCGGACTGCATCGCGGGCTCTGTGAATGGTCGAAAACGGCTGTTCTATACTGTCACCAGCCCATGAGTCATTCCCATCCGGGGAAACATACAGAGTAATTTCGTCAACCTTCTCCATTGATTCACAGGAATAAAAAACGAACACTGATACAGCGAAGCACAGCACCGGAATCCAGTTCAAACGCGGCATTTTAAATCCCTCCTGTTATGATACCATTGTCAAAATACCCTGAGTATGATTGAGGTATGTATTCTGTAAGTATAATAAGATTAGCTTATCTCATGAGTGTATACAAGTGTTTTCTCAATGAAACGTAACTTTTTTATGAATCGGCATACTTTTTTATTTGATCAAATTTTCTTACTAACCTGATAATTATTAGTCAGTTATAAAAGTCATTTGTTTTTTTCATTAACACCTGTTTGAAATTGAAAAGAAGGGTAGTATCATTACAGAATTAAGATTGATGAAACATATCCCTCTCAATGAATGTGATATGGTAAATTACGATTAAACCTTTCAGATTTAATATTCGTCAATTATCATGTGAAGTATGTTGCACCTCACGACACTTTTTTAGAAAGGAGCATGATATGAACAGACTCATTATCCTCACCGGTTTCATTCTGTTATTGGTTATGGCTTCCGCAGTGATAGCCCAGCAGTATACGCCACCAACCCCGGAAAGCATGGTCGAGCAAATCAATAAGGCTGTGAAACTCACTGATGCCCAGAAAGCTCAGATTTTAAAAATCTACACCGATGCATCCGCCAATGCCCGGCAGGGCAATAGAGGGCGTGGCAGATTTTTAGGAGGAGCAACGACGGTTGCCGTTGAAAAAGTTCTTACTCCCGATCAGGTAAAGAAATGGCGTGCATACACCCTGCAACAGAGTGTCGACAGGAGGATTAATCAGATCGACCAGGCAGTCACGTTAACCGCAGATCAGAAGAAAAAAATTACATCTGTTATAGAGAAAGAAATAACTGCGCAAAATGCCTTAATGGCCGAGATGCGGACTCAAGGCGGAAATGCAGACCGTCAGACTATGAGAGATAAAATGACAGAACTTCGCAGCGCAACCGAGAAGGCGCTCGAATCAATACTTACCAAAGAACAGCTTGAAAAGTATAACGACATACCAAGAAGGGGTATGCGGAGACAATAATCCGGGACCATCCTCCCATAAACTCATACGTGTATTCAATAAACGGCACATGGAGAGTGATTTTGATATCAGTGTATCATATCATCATGTGCCGTTTGTCGTTTCAGGTTTTATGGTGGAGAAAACCGAATGATTTGCGAACTATACGGTTTGTTATTCAACAGGTAATGAAACTATCGTGACCGTTTTTTGGGGATTGGTCGACAACAATACAGTGATAAATGAGTATAAAATTGTATTTCTAAGAGGGTGGCGAAAAAGTCATTTTTCACACCACCTCTGTATGAAATATATGACAGTGTTACTGTCATCGGTCTATTCGACCCGACAAGCCAGTCTCGTCGACCAGACGGGAGGGCGCATACATCAGCGCTTCGCGGTGACCCTTGACAGCACGTTCCTATACTAATGTGGTTTTTCACCACACTTCTAAGATTTCCGCGTACGTTTCATGAATCCGAGCATCATGGTAACCGCTATTCCGATGAGACTGACAATTAATCCCAGGAAACTGAATATCAGAGCGAGCAAGAATGCGGCAACATTCAGGAAATTAAAAAGCTGTTTAATCCGGAATATACTACGATAATCCATAATTCACATTTTTTTAATAGCATACAAAATATTTTACATATTATCTATTGATTATGCTCATACATTTCTGTAAAATGAGATAAAATGAATGAAGTGAATTCAGTAAAATTATATTTTTTACCAAAACCGACATGTGTAATGACTCGGCTATTCTATCATTCAGAATAGAGTGGGAAATTACCGTTTAAAATAAAAGCAGGAGGAAGATATGCGTAAGAATCCGGTTATTGTGTATACAGCATCACTGATTCTCTTTCTGATCCTCGCACTCCATAGTTTTTCTGAGGATACGCAGCCGGAAATTGTGAACGCACCGGAGGGTCGGATTCCCTCGGATGCAGTTGTTCTCTTTGATGGAACCGGCTTATCAGAATGGATCTATACCGATGGCAGACCGGCAGGATGGATAGTATCCGATGGTTCGATGACGGTCAGGGATGGTGGTATCATGACCAGGAAAGAATTTGGCGATATCCAACTCCATCTTGAATTTGCTACGCCGGCGGAAGCAAAGGGTGAGGGGCAGGATCGCGGGAACAGCGGTGTTTATTTTCAGAGCGCGTATGAAGTTCAGGTGCTTGATTCGTTCGGAAATGAAACGTACATCGACGGGATGTGCGGAGCGGTTTATGAACAGTATCCGCCGCTGACCTTGCTACCGAGCAAATTGAGAATCAGTACGATAGCTCATCGAAAAAAACAACATCTGCTAACAGTACGATACAAAAAATAAATGTGCCTTCCAACCAAAATGTTTGGGAAGATAATGATTGGATAGTTTCTGTTGCTGACTGCCCTGCTGTAAATATTTCACGACAAGAGGCAATGAGACAAGCATTAAACGAAGCCCGGAAAAATGCCATTGGATATGCTGTTGGAATTCAAATATCATCTTCACAGTTACTCTCACAATCATCCAATCGATTAACAACCCTCACCAGCTATATAAATATCTCATCATATGGAAAAATTATTGAAGAACAAGAACCTAAATGGGAAGAATTTGAGATAGGTAAAAACCAGAAAGGACTCACACTGTGGAATTATCAAGTAACTTTGAAGTGTAAAGTCCAGAAAGAGGAGGGACATGCTGACCCGGGATTTTCCCTCAATCTTCGAGCAAATAAGTTGAAGTATAAAATGGGAGATGATATTCTTTTTCGTATAACTTCTTCAAGAGATTGCTACTTAACTGTGTTTAATTTTTATGAGTCGGGTGATAAGGTATTTATCATCTTCCCTAATGATTTTGATAGTAATAATAAGCTTGTTGCAAATCAACCAAGAATTATCCCGGCACCAACCAGCGGTATAGCTTTTGAGGCTTTGCTTCCGGAAGGTTATGAAGAATCACATGAACTTATTATTGCTGTCGCAACAAATGAACCAATAGATTTTTCTGAAGGTTTAGATAAGATTTCAGCTTTTTCATATATCTCAACTCCTGTTGCGGCAGTAACAGAAATAAATAGACGGCTTGTAACAATTCCACTTAATGAACGTACTCAGACAAGTGATATTTTATTAATTGAAAAATGAAAACCTTATATTTTGACACAAGTACTATAAACTGTTTGTTTGATGACCCACGTTGCTCGGAAATAACTGAAAATATTCTTGAAAAATACATTGTTTATTTAAGTTTTATAATATTGCAGAAATAGCAGCAACTTCTGAGCAAAATAAAAGAAGAGACCTGATTAAATTTTCGCATAAACTATTAAACGATTATCGTCCTCTTGATATGCCACATGATTTTCTTGAGAGGTCTTTGATTGCCTATAAAAACAGGGATAAAAATATTAATGGTTCTATCGAAGAGAGTAAAAGTTGGATTTGGGAATTACTTTGTGATGCTCCATTAGAAAGCAAAGCGTATTATTATCTTACTGAATTAAAAAAAAGTGAAGAAAAATGGTATCAGGATATGAATGATGGTGGTAGACAAAGAATGCAGGAAATTATAAACGAAATGCATCAAGAAGAGCAAAAAAGAGTTCAGACAAATTTTTCATCATTCATTCATGATATGTATCACAATCGAACAGATGTTATTTATCATTTTATAATCAATTACATTCAAAAGAACATAACAGAATTTGAAATAAAGAGTGAAAAAGAAGCACAACAAATTTTAACTCAATTAGAATCATGGCGTTTTTATCTTGCAGGAATGGGATACGGTATCTATAAACATTCAATACAAAGAACCGATTACAGTAAAAAGAAAAATCCTGGAAGCATAGATACTCAACAATCGATTTACTTGTCTGCCTGTGATATTTTCGTTACAAATGATAAAAAAAGTGGTCAATATGATATGTTACGCTCAATAGTGCCATTTGGACATAGACATAGAATTGTTTGGGATTATAATCAACTTTGTCAGCATATTAAATGAAAGAATATTGGAGGATAAATATCATGGCACGAAGAATAATTTTTATAAATACAATATTATGTTTTTTTTGGTTGTTTTTGGAAATTCCAATATTTGCTCAAGAAAGTAAAACTGTACTGTTGAACCAAGAATTAGACAATGTCGGGGATAATTTTCATTTTTACATTTCATCTGTAACTGTTTCTCAAATGTTTTATAAGATTTCCTTTCATTTTTTAAATGATTCAGATTACACTTCTTTTAGTACTAAAATTGATAATATTTATGTTGGAAATTATGAACCAGTATCAATTAATGGCTTAATCTTAGGTAAATACTATGATAATCCAAATCATCCAAAATTTTCAGTTGTAATTCCACGAAAATATAAAAAATTATATATTATTGGTGTTGGAACATCTAACGAAGATTTAGAATTAGACTTATCTCAATATGATGCATTTATGCCTGAGAAAAAAATTGCTCCCATTGAAAAAACAAGAATTGACTCCTCAAAACCAGTTATAACCATTTCATCTCCACAATTATACCAAAACATTTTTCGGACAGAAGATTTCTCAGTGATTATTAATGGTAAAGCCTCAGATAAAGAGGGAATTGCGTTCGTTACAGTAAATGGTGGTAATGCAAGCCTTAGAAGTGATGGGACATATCAGCAGCGTGTAAAATTGAAAATCGGGATGAATCCTATTAATATTAAAGCAATTGATATTAACGATAATGAGGCAGAACTTGCTTTTACTATCATACGAGAAGAAATCTTAGCGGATGATGAATTTTCTGATGTCGATTTCGCATTGGAAACTGGTAATAAAAACAGTAACGGCGTTGCAGTTGTTTTTGGAATAGAAGAATATATGTATGCCCCTTCGGTTACATTTGCCTATAATGATGCTGAAATTTTTAGAGAATACCTTATTAAGACATTTGGATTTTCACGTGAGAACATCTATTTCCGAACAAGTGACCGTGCGACAAAAGGTGAATTTGATAAAGTATTTTCAAAGACTGGCTGGATTAATAATCACACCAATGAAAACTCCGATATAATAATTTTTTATGCCGGTCATGGCGCACCTGAATTAAAAAACAACGAACCATACCTTGTTCCTTATGATGTTGATCCTAATTACGCTTCAACAGGTTATCCATTGAATCAGTTGTATCTCAATTTAAAAGATATTAAAGCTCGTTCAATAACAATCATTATCGATGCATGTTTTTCTGGCATGACAAGGGAAAACGAAACATTACTTGCTGATGCACGGCCGATTGGAATAAAAATGAAAATGGGAGCAGTTCCTCCAAACGTTATTGTATTTACATCCGCCTCAGAGTCGGAAATCAGTTCAGCATATAAACAAAAACTTCATGGATTGTTTACGTACTATTTCCTTAAAGGTCTTATCGGGGAGGCAGATAGTAACAAAGATAAAAAAATTGATATTACAGAGATGCATGATTATGTAAAAATGAATGTATCTTCTCAAGCGAAGAAAATGGGAAGGGAGCAAAACCCTCAGTTGCTGGGCGGTGACAAAAGCAGAGTTTTATTGACTTATTAAAAAGTAAATAAGTTTTATTCATTTTTTTAACAAAGTATAATCTTGTAATATTTGATGTAAAGGCGTTATTATATATTTAGAAGAATTTTTTAATGTACTCACTTCATCATTATGAAACCGTACTTCGTAAATTTTTTTCAGCGCTTTTATATCACAGTTCTCTCGCCCAGATAGTGCGGTATTTCACCGGATGATCATGATCCTGGAGAAAAATCGGGCCTGTCGGCTGCTCGGTTTCTCGCGGTGCTGCACGGGTGGTTCCGTTTATTTCGACATGATCCTGAATAAGAACACCATTATGTAGTACCGTAACATCAGGTTTTTTTGTGATATTTCCCTGGCTGTCAAATCTCGGGGCATGAAAGATAATATCGTAGACCTGCCATATGCCTGCCGGTCTGCTGACATTAACCAACGGCGGATACTGTTCATAAACCGCTCCGCACATCCCGTCGATGTACGTTTCATTTCCGAACGAATCAAGCACCTGAACTTCATACGCGCTCTGAA
>AQSL01000090.1 GCA_000403035.1 Candidatus Latescibacter anaerobius SCGC AAA252-E07
CAATAGTTTCATTTCATTCAATTAAAGACTTGGCAGTGAAATAGGTTTTTTAAGTGCTTTAGAACCGCAATTCCCCATTAAAATCCATTAAAGGTTTAACTGAAAAATTGACTAACCGACTGCATTTTTTATTAAGCCAGGTGAAAAAAACTCATTGATAATACATAAAAATAACAATAAATTATAGAAATGTGTTCTCAATGATGCTTAATAATAACGATTATAAATCTCATTGGCAATAAAAATTTTATGTGATAGGAGCATTTCTAAAATGAGAAATTTCATCACACCGTTATTATTGAGTTTGAACCTCTTGATAGGTTTCTCAGATCCCGCGCACGGCCAGCTCTTTATCGAACGTTATGGAGTTGACCACCTTGACTTAGACTATTTCTGGGCAATGGGGCGTGCGGAGAAACAAATACCGAATACCTACCCCCTACGCCAGCCATCTGTAACCTCATACCTGAATAGTATCACTCCTGCCCGTGATGATTGTGACCGGTATGGTAACTACCTGCAAAACCTCTATACTATTTTGTACGGGACAGATCCCCAGGAAAATTATAAGACCCGGACGAGAAGTTTCATTGAGCGTTTGGGGTTTGACGGAATTTCAAAAAATGTATTTGGGTATAATGCCAATCTATACGGGCAATATGATAAAGATGTGATATTGGGTATTAATCCAGTTTTCCAACTCAACTTTGTCCACGATGAAACCTTTAAGAATGAAAGTATAAACATCCAATCAACCGGAATAGAAGCCTGGATGACCTGGAAACACCGAATAGGAGCCTACGTACGCTTTTTTGATACGGTTCAACGGGGAATGGAGTACTACCGTGGACGCCACGATGTCTATGAATCGTATGCTGGATTCATAGCACGGGATAAACAGAGTATTTCGTATGACCACACGACTGCGTATCTCGGCTACAGCGGGTCTCTTTTCAGTGCAAGGATAGGCAGGGGAAGGCATCAGTGGGGTCCCGGACGATATCACAATTTGCTCTTATCCGCCCAGCAACCTCCCTATGACTATGTTGAACTCAGGTTCCATTATCGCAACTTGATATATTTCACTTACCTTCACGGCACACTTGACCCCACCCCCGTGTCCAAAAAGGTTCTCTACTATAGTGACGAGGGTATGCCCCGGAAGGTCAAACACCAAAAGTACTTTGCCGCGCACCGAATAGAATTTTTGCCTTCGAATTGGCTGTCTCTTGGGCTTTCGGAAGCGGTCATCTATGGGGATCGCGATATTGAATTGGGGTATGTAATTCCGGTCAACATTTTCTGGTCAGAAGGGCACGATCTGAAATACGATGACAACATTCTGTGGGCTTTTGATGCCGAAGTGAGATTCTGGAAAGGAATGATAGGCTACGGTGAATTATTACTCGATGAACTAAAATTATCCAAGTTTGGCACGGATAGCTGGCATAATCAGGCTGGGTATCTGGGGGGGCGTAAGATGGATTAACCCACTCGGGCTTTCACAACATGAATGGGGGATAGAATACACACGTCTCAGGCCGTTTGTCTACGGCCACTTCTTTAACATCAATCTGCCAACCCATTATGGCTATTCTCTTGGGAGTACGCTGCCGCCAAACAGCGATGAACTGAGAACATCATGGAAATTCCGCCTCAGGCCGGATTTCACGATTGATCTTTTCTCTATCTTCCGGCGTCATGGCACCACTCCTGAGGGCCAGGATTCTGTCGGGGGTTCAATATATGAGATGGTCGGGGGAGATGTTGAAATAAAAGAACACTATCCCTTTCTTGATGGAAAACGTGAGGACTTACGCGAGATTGGGGTGCAAGGATGTTTCCGCATACTGGAAAGAGTTGAGTTAAATGCTGTTTGTGGGATCGGTGAGTATAATGATAAAAAATACAATAGAATTTTGCTGGGTTTATATTGGAATTATTAATTTTAAGAATACTCACTGTACTCATTAGTACTCATTAGATACTAATTCATGTCTTTTTATTCCTTCTGCATAGAGTTTTTGGATTTGGGCGTTTGACAATGCTTCATTGTAAATCCTGACTTCGTCGATAAAGCCGTCGAAATAATTTATATCACTTTGTATATATCCCGATATTTTTAGATTTGCCGAGTTCCAATAAGAATTTAGTGGTGTTGTTATAGTGCCTGTCTTATCTAATACTCCGTTGATATAAAGATTAAGATTATTACTTGCATCAGTGGATAGCGTAAATGCGACATGATACCATTTCCCAAGAGAAAGTGACGTATTTGACGCTACTGTCTCCCAGGGAGTCCATCTTACAAAGGTAAGTTTTGCATTTGATAGTGCTACTTGAAATTGCCAAAGGTAGCCTTTGCCAACGATACTGGACCTACTTGATAAAATCGAATTAATCTTAATCCAAGCCTCTCCCGATAAAGGGGCAGTTCCTTGCAAACTCGTCTTATTTCCACAATTCACATAATCATCTATCCCGTCAAACTGGAGAGAACAACCGCTACCCGAAGGAGTATAATTCGGGTCAATGCTGGCACACCTCCAGACAGGACCATTAACCAATGTGCCGTCATTCCCGTAGCCCGAAGCATCGTAAGCGGTTGTTCCCGAACCTTCGTCAAAACTCCAAACACCCACCGCTTCCGAACCAAGAGCGTGGTGCACGCTCTGGCTGAACTGCAAGCCTTTGGCTATATTGGCTTTGCTCCTGGTGCCGATCAGATTGACAATAACAATACTGGCCAATAAGCCAATGACAGCAATAACCACCAAAAGTTCTATCAGGGTGAAGCTTTTGTTTTTCATTAAGTCATTATAACAGAAAGCCCTGAATCGACAATTTTCAGTTTTCCACATTTTTTATCGAGAGGCCAAGATCATCAAGAAAACGGTTTTTCTGATAACATGAAAGAGGGGAGTGGGCGAAACAAGTTTTTGACAGTTTATTTTATTAGACCAGCATGTTAAAATAGAAATTGAGAATATCATATAAAGCAGTTTAAAATTCATCAAAGCCTAACCTTTATAGATTTTCCTATGAAGCATGGCCCCAAACCCATCCCTGATATTAAACTCCTCGTCAGACCACTCAGGGATGGGTCTATAATCGAAAGGTTATAGGATAGTCGAAAGACTGTCGCTGGCGGGGAGCTTTATGTTCCCGGCCAGAAAACATAAAAAATCAAAAACCCATCCCTGTTATGTTTATTCAAAAAGAACTTTGGAAGATCGCTCTTCCACTTGTTTCCCTTATTTTGTTCTTTCTCATAATTCCACCCGTTCAGGCCATTCTATACAACCAGGACGGTTTTCTCCTGCATGGCAGCCCGGAAGAGGGCTGGATATTCATTACGCCTGAGGTGGATTATTTTGCCATGTGGCTGGGCGAAGACCTGGGATCGATTTGGATAGACAGGCAAATCGGTGATAGTGAGTGCCTGATGATTCGGCAGGGAAACCCTGAACCCTGTGAAACAAGAGAATTCAGCATTCTCATGCATTATTTCCCTGTCCAATTGATCGAGGAATTGAAGGCTTCCGCGAAATAACCTTTACTGCCGTTTTATTATAGATTCGGTTTATTCATTATGAATATGTCTCTGTCATTGTTTTTCTGTATCTTGCGGTTTATAAAAAAATGGTCTAACGTGAATTTAAAAGCATGGAATTCGATGCCGTATATTTTAGAAGCAAGAGAGAGAAGGCCCGCGCCCTGTATAATGCTCAGAAAAATCTCTATAACCCTTTCTTAAAGACCCAAGTAATTTTCAATTCTGACGGTTTTCATCATCTACAATTTTCAGCACGACGAGAAAGGAATAAAAAAGAACAGCTTCTCAAATTTAACTTATTGCCCTTGGCTATTTTTGTTATCAAATGTTCGGGAACGCTTCAGGAGTATAGAAAAGGTCTAACGGCTGTGGGCAAGAAATCAAAGGACAACCTTAGACCGATGAAATCAACCGAATATTATGGTTTTGTTGCCATTGTTGGCGAAAAACAAATTAAGATCAGGGTGGTACTGAGAAAAGTTGGAGACGGCAATATTACTTTCTGGAGCGTTATGCCATTCTCTAAACTCAGAGGAGGACAAAAGCTCTATAGTGATGGGATTGAAGACAACGAATAGAAATAAAACAAAAATACCGCCATAAGGTGGTATTTTTGTCGTGCTTGCCTTCAGCTTAGGAAATCCTTAGCTGAACGGGGCTTTCGCCCACAAGCACATTTTCACTATAACCTACTCACATTAGTAGTCAAGAGAAGGGTGTGTGGATAACTCCCAATAATAAAAAGCCCTAATAATGGACTTTTTGTTTACTTGACTTCACCAAAGGAACAAGATATCCTAAAAATAGATAATAAATTAAGAATAAGTCTTTATTTTGGGAAAAATTATCGGAAGAAGTAAAATATGAATGCAGGGGGCAATCTTAGAGAAATGTTTCTCAGCGCTTATGCAAATCTTCCTTTGAATACTCGAAAAGAGATAATTCTTGTTTTAGAGGAAGAAGGTAAAAAGCAACCCATTACATGGGAAGTTGCTTATTTCGAGGTGAAAAATAATACATCAAGAAGCGAGAAAATATTAGAAAAACTGAAGGAACTAAACATAATTTAAATGACAGAAGAAAAAAAACAACAAAATGAAGGAATCTCAGAAGATTTAAAAGATCTTGTTATTGAGCGACTCGATGTTCTTCCTTCTGATAAAAAAATTTCCATCGGATCAGTAGGAGAATTTACAAAAAATGAACTTATTGATCGCGTAAAGCAAGAGGACGAAATTGGTCATAAAATTGTGGAAATAGAACTTTCCTTTCTAAGGGCATTGAAAGAAGGTACGTTATTGAGAGAAGTATTGGTTTCAGGCCAAGATGATAAAGAAAATTAGGATATATGGGGGGATCATTACTCATTACGAGACCAGAACATGACGTCGCAACTTATTACCTTTCAAGATGGAGTGAAATAATTATCATTAAAGCAAAGGAAAAAGGTGTAAATGTAATAGACCTTCATCGAGGCAAGGCCAATAGAAAAAGAGTTATTGGAACTTTAAAAAAAGTATGTCCTAGACTGATTATTTTAAATGGACATGGTAGTGATGTTTCCGTCCAAGGGCATGATAATGAGATTATCTTAGATGAAAGAAATAAGGAAGTCATTAAGGATAAAATTATTTATGCCCGTTCTTGCAGATCCGCAAGAATATTAGGGGAAATTTCTATATTGCATGGAGTAGAAGTTTATTTAGGATATAAAGAAGATTTCATATTATTTTTCGATCCAACAACCGTAAGAAAACCACTTGAAGACAAAACAGCAGAATTGTTTTTAAAGCCATCAAATTATATTCCAATATCCTTATTAAAAGGTCATACGGCGGGCGAAGCGAATGATAGGTCTAAAAATCTATTTAGGAAGAATATAGAAAAGTTAATAATTGAAGGACCATCTTCTGACAATTATTATGCTATCAGGTATTTATTATGGGATATGACTCATCAGGTTTGCCTGGGAGATAGAAGTGCTATCTTCTAAATAATCAAATATATCCCTCCTCTCAGGAGCTTAAACTATGAATGTATGAGAAATAAAAGTTTAGGTTCCCAAATTGAACCTGGTACCTCGAAAGAGTCACCAGCCACTTCCCAAAGCCCTGAAGACGAGTTATATCAGGAAGCTATTGACCGTTTTGCCGACTTGTTTTACCGGCATGCACTGATGATTCTGGAAAAAAAGCGCAAGAAGCGGGATAAAAACTCATAAAACAGCAAATTCAAATGAATTAAGCTACCCCGGCAAGAGTGTTTTCCCATCTCTCAAATGAGCCAATTTTTCCTTTAACAGCAACAAGTATTGATGACCATCGATGATTTCTTCAAGAGTTATAATAACTGTCGGCCTCCATGGTTGGTAACAATATGTTGAGAGTTTATTAATGTTGATGATTTTTTAATTGGAAAAAGTGCAAAGTCGAAGAAAAAGCACTCTTCATAATTTATTAAGATGAACCATAAGTCAAAACCAAAAGAATTCAGAAAAAACGTAAAAAACTCCTCTTTATCGGGAGAGGAAAGGAGGAAGTTATTGTTCGAATGTTTTGATATTCTTTTCGCCATTGACCCCAAAAAGGAAAGTTACTTTAAAAAAAAATAGCGATCCATGTCACTATTTTTTATGTCCAATGATGATTTCCTATGACAACTCCACACCCAGTTTCTCTCTGATAATTTTTTTCATCCTATTAATATCAGCTTTCATTATAGAAAATTCATCTTCCGCGTCGGTCAATCTTTTCAAAAACTTATCAAGTGTGGTAGTCAGCTTGTCTATTTTCTGATTTATCCTGAATTCCATTCTTTCCATGTCTCTCTTAAGGGTTGATTCCAAGTTTATGGTCTTTTCACTGACCGCGTTAAGAATTACCGTGGTTTGCTTAGAAAGCAGCTTTTCTACCTCTTTACCTGATAATTGTTGGCTTTTTTTCTTCACCATATTAGTCTTTATCTTACATTCATATTCTACTTTTGCTCCATCAATATGTCAATGGTCGATTCTTACCAGGAAATTCTAATAGCCGCCTGTCCGTAAGGATTACTATCCCTGCTTCGGCAAGGGTAGTTTTTTTATTTAAGAAACATTATAATCAACACATGTAGGTTTGATATTAGATAAAAAAAGAGCAAAAAGAGATTTTTTGCCTTTCACAAACATATTTATGAAAATCAATATATCACTTTTAAACAGAAAGGCTATAATAAGAGGAAAATTAACGGAATTAATACCGGAATTTTATGAACTTAAAGAAGTTATCGAAAATAATGATTGGCACAACAAAGAATCTGTTTTTGAGCACACCTTTTCTGTTATAGATAATATGGAAAGAATCATCCGAAGCTCAAAAAAGGAAATCAAGGGAATATTAAACAAGGTTGTTGTCAAAAATTCCAGAAGAAGAATATTAAAAATTGCTGCACTATTGCATGATATCGCGAAAAAAGAAACTATTATTGATTTGAACGGCATTACTTGTTGCCCTGGTCACGAAAAAAGAGGGGGAAGAAAAGTTCAAAAAATATTAAGCCGTTTTAATCTTTCCCCAAAAGAATCTAAAATCATTACAGACATAGTTAAAAATCATGGTTTAATACACGATATTATCGCCCCGAATAACAAAAATTTCAAAAAAGAATATAGAAATTTCAAAAAGAAATTATCTAACATATATTTAGAACTCATTTTAATGGCATTTGCCGATACTATTGGAAGTTATTTGAAAAAAACCAAACCGGTTGAATTTTATTATCGGATCGGTTTTTATGAGAAACAATTAAAGAACTTGCCGTTAAACTGTGGCAAATAGGCCTGCCAAGATAGAACTTTAACAGTTGAATTAAAAAATCGAAAGGGAGATGAGTAAATGAACTGTAATAAAAAAAGAGAGGCACCGCTTTCTCAAGACATAGAAATATTTAAAATTGTAACAGATCATTTTAAACAAGATGTATGTGAATTTTGGACGAGATCAAATTTTTATCTCTTAGCCCTGACTGGTCTCTTTTCGGTTTTTGTTGCTACATTCTCGACCACAACTATATTTAACACTGCAATTAGTATCAGTGTTGCAATTCTTGGATTGGTGATAGCGGTATTTTGGTTTATTATCCTTCGAGGGGCAGTTGAATGGATTCGGCAATGGAGAAAGCAGGTGATAAAGCTTGATAAGGAGATAAATCGATTCCAGTGTTATGTTGAGGTAGAAAGTCTTGTCGAACAAAAACTTTTCCTGAGCCCGTCTTATATGACTCAATTTCTACCTTTAATATTTGCGATTACTTGGTTATTGGTATTGGGATTGATTTTTATTTTATAAACTTTAGAAATTTCAATTGCCCTTATATGTTTGAACTTCCACCAATCTCAGAGTTTATACGAGTATTTTGGCTTTATATAATAAAACCATTCTGGTGGCTTTGGGCAATATGTCTAGGGATAATATTAATCAAACTGGGATTCACATATCTTTTGAAGTGGATTGAAGAAAGAAAACGAATAAGATGGCTTAAAGAACATAAAACATTAGAAGAATTCAAAACGTTAGATCCGAGAGAATTTGAGAAAATTGTAGCTGTGATTTTCAAAAATCTGGGCTATAAAGCCCAATTAAAAGGTGGCCCGAAAGACAGAGGAATTGATATAGGAATTATAAAAGATAAAAAAAGGTATTTTGTGCAGTGTAAGAAAATGGACGTGGTTTCTCCAAAATTTATCCGAGAGTTTTATGGTTCTATAGTCGATAATCTTCGAGAAGGAGAAAAAGGATTTTTAGTTACCACTGGAGAATTTACAGAGGAAGGCAGAGAATTTGCCAAAGATAAACCTATTGAGTTAGTCGATGGTTCGAAACTTGAAAAAGTTGCTAACCAAAAAATTTTAGATTGTCTATTGTTAGGTTAATATATAAAGAAGTCCTTTATTGGGCTATTTGTCCTCAAAACTTACACTTTTAAGCAATTTCCCCATTTGTTTAGAGAATGGTCGCCTCAAATTCCGAAGAAGAACATTATGGTTGATTTATATGCCTTTTTTGGTAAGATGAAAAAAAGGCATGCGAACCATTATTATTCCTAAGCTAGCCAGTGATAATCTTATTGCTCAATTAGGGTCTCTTTATAAAACATTCAAAGGCGTAGAACCTGGGGAAAAATTAGATTTTGACTTGTGTCAGTTGGAATGGGTATGTCCTCTTTTATTGTTGCCTCTGAGTGCGTACATAAATGAAACCAATAGCCAAGTTAAGATAAACGAATGTAAAATCAAATATTACCTGGAGAAGATAGTTTTCCCGAAAGGGGTAAGTTCCATATCTGAATTTCAACGACAGATCCAAAAGCACAAAACTTTTATCCCGATAAGCTTATTGTATAAAGAAAAGAAGAGGAATAGGGAAAGACTGGCTTCTCTGTTTGAAGAGAAAATTTACGAAACGCTTGGTAATGTAGCTGGCGCTCGCAGCGCTCTTTGGTATCCGATATCAGAGCTAATCACCAATATATTCGAACACAGTAAAAAGAATTCCGGTTATCTATTTGGACAATATTATCCAATTAAGAAGTATCTTGATATTTGTATTGTTGACTGCGGCAGGGGAATTAGAAAAAGTTATGAGGAAGAAAAAGGATTGAATTTGACTGATGAACAGGCGATTGCCGAAGCCATGAAAGGCCATTCCGTCAAGAAAGAAAAGGAAAGAGGATATGGCTTAAGGACTTCGAAAGAGGTTGTTTGTAAGGCACTGGATGGAAGCGGTTTTATTCTGATTTCCGGCTCCTGTGCGTTGGTTTCAACAAAAAAAGGCGATAGATTGGTCGCTTTGTCCGATTTTTATTGGCAAGGGACTATTGTTTCCTATAGAATACACAAACCGACAAGGGCGGTTGACTTCCTAAAATATACGGAGTAACATAAACGTCTCATTTTTATGTTATTATAAATTAATAGTTATCTATAATATATGCGAAAAAAAGTCATAGTTCTAAGTAAGGTATTAGCCGAGATAATGACTTCTCGTGATATTACCGAGGTGCTGGAGAACTTCATCAAAAGGACTAACGCCGAGACTGTTATTTTGGATTTCAAAGATATTAAATTCATTTCCCGCTCTGCCGCGCATTCATTACTTTTATTGAAAGAGAAATTCGAGGCCAGAACTTCCAAAAGAAAACTGATATATTTCGAGAACGCCGTGAATGATGTGTCTGAGATGCTTCGCATCGTTTCTGCAAGTAAGGCTTATCCCAAGAAGGAAAAAACGGTATTTAATCCCAAGAGAATCAACATAAACTCTTTATTGAAAGAAGCTATTTAGCTGGTATGTTGAAAATGGGTTGTGTGGGATACTCCTTTTTTATTTTTAGGAGAAATCTGGTTTTTACAAATATTCTGAATGATTAAGGACGAATAAGCCCATCGATGGGTTTTTTTATTTATCCCCACAACTTGCACTTTTATACTATTTTATCATCCTTGTTGCGATTTTTCTGACTTTTAGACTGGATAGTGGAATGACCTATGTCAGAAAAATCACAACATAAACAAGGCTCCCAGCCAAAGGGAAATCCCCTTGATGATTTAACCCAGGAAGAACTGGTCGATCTGGCTGCTGAACAGCTGGCTGATATATTCGTTAAACAACTGATCTATGAGAAAAGCTTGAAGAACAAGAAACCTATGCAGCCTGAGGAACTGATTTAAGAGACCCCGCAATTTCTTTGATGAGCTTGATTTGGCCTTTAAGGAACCGGATATATTCGTGATCCTGCAGGATACTGATAACATTCCAAACCTCTTTCGGTTCCTGACCCAATACACCCCCTTTTCGAACTTTATCTGCCTCGATTAGGGCTTTAAACAGCCGGGTAGGTTCTGAGTTGGCAATTTTTTTGCCCTTAATCTCAAACCTTTCCCAGAAAAAACACAAATAGTGCCTTTTTAAATTAAAGGGAGCTTTTTTGTATGCCTGGTAGGTATTACGGGCGAATCTCAGTATTTCCTGGAGTTCGTCCACTTTGATTTCTCTTTTCTCTTCCAATTCATCTATTTGGGACTGTATCGACTCCAACTCTTCCCTGAATCCGTTTCTCAACCGGGTGAAGTCATCGTCAGCGATGACCCCGGTCAGGAGTTTCTCTTCGGCAGTGTTTCTCTTCTGTTCTATGGCTTTCTTTTGGTTATAGAGTGTGCTCTTCCGGGTCGATATTTTACTTTCCTGCGCTTCAAATTTGCTCCTCGCTTTCGCCACCATCTGATCAGCAAACTCCGGGCTGAACTGGAGTTCCTTAAACTTCTCTTCAACCTGCTCTTGCAGGTTGTTAACAGGAATATAGCGATTGTGTCTGC
>AQSL01000091.1 GCA_000403035.1 Candidatus Latescibacter anaerobius SCGC AAA252-E07
CGGCACCGTTCAAGTTCACCACTCTGGATCGCAGTCTTCTGCATCCGGCACCAAACGCCCATGACGGTAAAGGTGTAATCCTGTTCCGTCGCATGTGGGATACTGAGGATTTTTTGACGAATTGGGAATTCATAGACCATTGCGTACTACCCCCCGGAACTTCAATCGGATACCACCAGCACAACATGATTGAGGAAGTATATTATATCGTTTCCGGTTCCGGACGTATTACTGTCAACGATCACACCTGGGATGTTACCGCCGGAGATGCCATTCCCTGTACTCTCCATGACTCTCACGGACTTTACAACAATGGAGCGGAAGACATCGAACTGATCGTGTGCTCATGCGCAATCGAGAAAGGTGCCCGTGGTACAAAGAACTGGGGCGACGATCTCGCAAATCGTTGAATATCAGAAAATAAATGGAAAAGAAACTCCTTTTTTTAGCCGTTTTTTATCACCTGGTGTCCGTAGGAATATCGCCCGCCCAGCATTGGATGAATTACACTACAGAAAACAGCGGACTTGCAGATAATGAGGTTCGGGCAATATGTGTGGACAATTACAACGCCAAGTGGTTTGGAACCGGGAATGGGCTGACACGGTTCGATGGTGAATCCTGGAAAACTTTTACAACACATGATAGTCTGGCTAATAATTCTGTGAAAGCACTTGCTTTTGAACTGACAGATCATGGTCCTGAAATCTGGGTTGCAACCGACGGCGGAGTGTCGGTCATGAGTGTTGAACCGGATGTGATTACCTTTGCCACACCTTACCGGACAGATAACACGGGATTGATTTCTGATACCGTTTCCACTGTTGCTGTCGACGAATATCATGTCAAATGGTTCGGTACCGACTCAGGTGTTTCGGGTTTCGATGGAAGCACATGGACATCGTTTACCGTTGAAAAAGATTACTATATAAAATCCAATACAATTTTATCAATCTATTCCGTGAAAGGAGTGTGGACATATTTCGGAACCGCTGATGGCGGTGTATCACGTTTTGATGGTGTTACTCAGGCAACACCGTACCTTATGGAAGATTATGATATTGCATCGAATACGGTTTTCGCGATATACGTCACGGGAAAAGAAAATGAGTGGTTCGGTACCGATGTCGGGTTATCGCACCACACGAGCGAGTGGCCGGAAAACGATTGGGTAACATACACTACTGAAGACGGGCTTGCGGATAATACGGTTCGTTCAATCATGGCCGATGAAGATTCTGTTTTGTGGATTGGCACGGATAACGGTCTGTCACGGTTTGACGGTGATGAATGGACAACATATACAACGAATGACGGGCTGGCCGGGAATACCGTTTATGCAATTGCTACGGATAACGATGGCGTGTTATGGTTCGGAACGGATTCCGGCGTTTCACAGTATATACCAAACGAAACATCGGTCGAAATCGATCCTTCAGAGCCGTTTGCATTGAGCATCGAAACAGCGTATCCTAATCCGTTTAATATGAACACCTCGATTTCTTTTCATGCGCCTTCTGAAGGATTTATTGAACTTGGAATCTATAATCTTACGGGACAGAGAATCAGGCGGCTTGTTTCCTTCTGTAATAAAAGCGGTTCGCAACTGGTTGTCTGGGATGGTTGCGACGGAAATGGTTCAAGCGTTTCATCAGGAGTATACATCGCTCGTCTGAGAATGGGAAGGTATGTTGCCGCAACAAAATTAACAATCATAAGATAAAATATGAAACTATACATCATATATAAGCGTAAAAAACTAAATATTTAAACTCAATGTACATTAATTTTTAGGAAAGGGATGTACCATGAAACAATTTTTTCGAAAGTATTTTCAAAAGTTCACTGCAATAATGAACCTGCGTTATTGGTTGTTTCCCCTGACAGGATTCATAGCGCTTATCTGGTTTTTGCTACGAGTTATACCGAAACCCAGCCGGGCGCTCTATCCCTGCCAACGTGCGGCGACACCTCTGGCATCAGGTTTTGTTGCCTGGATTATCGGTTCGATGACCGGTCTTTTCCCCTCTATTCTCGCGTTTAAAAGCGGAAAAAAACAATTCAGGCGGGCTCGTTTTGCTCCGGCACTCATCTGCTTTGCTGTTGCGCTTGGATTCTTTGCACATTTTTTCGTAGTACAAACTCCATTTCAAACCGCCGGCGCGGAAGACGCCCCCTTTGTGCCGGAGGCAGCCAACCAGCCGATGGGTGTTGGAAAAGGTGTTAATCCCGGTCGTGTTACCTGGGTGTACAATCCCGATGCAGTGAATTATGCATTTAAGGACAACTGGTGGAGCGACAGCAACGTTGATCAAAATGCGGTGAACGAAATGATGTCAAAAACCGTTCGCTGGCTAACCGGCGCTTCAACGGATGCAGAAGCCTGGGACTTTCTGTTCAGAAATTTCAATCAAACACGTGGAAAGGGCGACATCGGGTACCAATCCGGAGAAAAAATTGCCGTTAAGGTGAACATGAACAATTCGGACAGCGGTAATTGGCGTAGTGATTTTAATACCAGTCCGCAGGTGACCTATGCGCTGGTGGAGCAGCTCATCGAAACTGCCGGCGTTCCCGGATCCACGATTACGATTTATGATGCCTCACGAGGGATTGGCAATCCGGTCTACAATAAAATCAGAAACAATCCCAAGCAGGATTATCAGGATGTACGGTTTGTGGTAAGCCCGGCGAAACCTGGCAATGACCGGATCACTGCCGTTCATGACACGGCTATAGCGGTTCACTTTGCCAACACGGATATGCAGGATCATGATACGACATACCTGCCAACCTGTGTGACCGAGGCCAGTTATCTTGTCAATCTGGGTATGTTGAAAGGTCATAACCTTGCCGGTGTAACATTATGCGCGAAAAACTTCTTCGGTTCGCTCTATCGTCCAATGACCGCATCAGATAATCAGATGGGGTGGACACCGACCGGTACAGATACGAATGATAATGAAGATTATCCGATTGAGCGCCGTATGCACGGTATCCATGGGTACATGAATCCGTTCTACGTTGATTTCTGGAAGCTTCCAGCAAATCCGATGGAATCATACAATGCCCTCGTCGACCTTATGGGACATGAGCACCTCGGCGGCAAGGTCATGCTTTTTATCGTCGACGGTCTTTACAGCTCGAAGAATCAGGGAAATTCTATGGCGAAGTGGAGCTCGGCGCCGTTTCACAACGACTGGACATCGAGCATTTTTGCCTCTCAGGATATAATTGCACTTGAATCCGTATGTATGGACTTTATGATTGCAGAACCGACCATGGAATATATTAAAGGGTCACTCGATAATTATTTGCATGAGGGTGCGCTCGCAGACAATCCGCCTTCCGGTACCTTATATGATCCTGAAGGAGATGGTACACGACTTGCAAGTCTCGGGGTTCATGAGCACTGGAACAGCGCCACCGACAAGCTGTACAGCCGTAATCTGGAAACCGGCGAGGGAATCGAACTGGTGAGAGCCCCGTCAAAACCCGTGAATCTCATTGCCGAAGGCGGTGAAGGATTTGTCGATCTGTCATGGGATCCGTGCGTTATCGCCGACAGTTACACGGTAAAACGCAAAGATTCAAGCGATGGTGAATTCAGCATGATAGCAAGTAGTCTGACAGAACCAACCTATTCCGACACGGAAGTTGCCGGAGATACAACCTATTATTATGTCGTGACCGCTGTGAATGCATACGACGAAAGTCTGAATTCATCCGAAGCAAGCGCGACCCCGGAGATTCCGGTTGATGTTGAAACAGATCCCTCCGCATTTTCACTGTCGCTAAGCTGCTACCCTAATCCATTCAACTCGAGGATCCGCATTTCTTATTCCTTACCGGAAGACAGCCGTTTATCGGTGCAATTATTCAATACGCTCGGGCAGAAGGTAGCAACACTGGTCGATTCCTATATAAACGCCGGCAATCATTCGGTAGTATGGAACGGTAGAAACGATTCCGGGGTTTTGGTGAGCAGCGGCATTTATCTGGTACATCTTTATTCTAACAGTGGTTCAATCACACGAAAGATCATACTATTATATTGATGATGGCTATACAATGACAAAGGTTCAAGATAACTTAATAGACAAATAATAGTAGTTAAGTTATCTTGAACCTTGATAAAAAAGATAATAATGCGAAAAGTGGTCACAAATCGTCCGAAAAGTGGTCACAAACAGGATAATTGTGATAAAATAATCTACCGGGAAACCGGTACTTTCATAGTATAAACTGTTTTGAGTTTATATCCCTATCATTTTCATATAATTCTTAACAATCTCAATTTATAAAAATCGTCCTCGTTAATCTCACCCTCCGGCAACGTAAAGCTCTTTTTTATACCATGAGCTGAAATTCAATATTTTTTAATTTTGATGTGTCGATTCGTTTTGGGGGCATTTTTTTGTTTAACCTGTCATATAAAAGAATGATAGTGGGTTTGCTGATTTTATCTTTGTTAATTTTACCGACAACACCACTGTACCCGATATAAGTAGGATCAAAAAAATTTGTTATTTTTACTTTGGTACCGACAGGATAAAGAGGAGTAATTTTTAATAACATTTTGACAATTTCTTTGTTGTATACACTCCCTGCTTGAGAAATCAAGTGCTTCAATGCTTCGTAGGGAGTCTTTTTTTCTTTGTCCAACGGGTTCATTAACAGATTGTCAAAGGCATTTACTACAGAACAGATTTCGGCAAGCCTGTATATACAACCGTTTGTTTTTCTCAAAGTCGATTTAATAGGTGGAAGATTTTCACCGCGCATTGCATTCGGATACCCGGTTCCGTTCTGGTTTTCATGATGCTGTCTGATTATCTGTGATACGATAGGCGAAGCGCATTTTGTGTTTCTGACGAGAAGATACCCATAGGTAGGATGTTCTTTCATCAGTTCCTCTGCCAGCTTGGCATTTTTGGAATTTTTTAATTTTTCCAGTACTATCTTTCCAAAATCATGGAGGAGTGTCCCCATTGCAAGTTCTATAAGTTCTGGTTTGCTGAATCCGTAGTTCTTACCGATAAGTATAGATAAAATGGAGCAGTTTATCGCATGATCCATGTTATACAATTTTTTCGATTTTAATATCATGGTACTGAGTAAATTTGTTCCGGAACTGGCAATATCTTTAAATATCTCTTCGACAACATTTTTCATATCACTCGAAATATCGATATCCTTGAGATACCCTGTTTTTAATAACGATTCAAACTTTTCCCTGGTTAAATCCTGGAACATGAGTTGTTTTTCGATTTTTTTTGCCTTGTCTTCAAGTATTGCGGATGCTTGCATTTTGACTTCGGTAGAAATGATGTCCTCGGGAACAACTTCCTCTGTTCCCTCCTCCATGATGTAGATATAGCTTAAACCTTTTTGGTGAAGTTTTGGCAGAATCGTCGGTGTAAGATGAAAACCAGCTCCGAGCAGAAGTCTGTTATCTTTTTCAAAAACAGACTTTCCGAGAACCATACCCGCCTGTATTTCATCAACTGGAATAAGTCTCATAAAAAAAACCTGCGGTATTATGTTTGTTTTTAACAATAATAACGGACAATACAATTTACTTCAGTGCTCAAAATCACATATTTTTATTAAGATAACCATTAAATATTTCGTAGATAGTACTTATGTAATATACGAAGTAACGGAGAGGAAGCTTATGAATGTAACTGCTTGAGGTAGGATCTTAAATTAACATTTTTTCTATAAATACCTAATTTTTTCCTTATATTTTCACGGTGCTTTTCAACAGTATTACCGGAAATATTTAAAAGTATGGAAATCTCTTTTGTTATAAGACCGTTTTCTATCATAGTGCTAATTTCTATTTCTCTTGGGGTAAGCTTATAACCGATGTGCGTTATCTTTCGACCAAATGACGACGATAATTTTTCTAAAAGATTACGGAGTAAATTAATATATTCATCAGAAGCACCCAATACTTTAATCTTTTCTAAAACGGGGAGTATTAATTCATGAACATTGGTTATTACATCATCTTTTAATTTGTTTTTTTCCACCTCGATCTGCGATATGACTTCCCTCAGAGCTATATTCTTTTGCTCTAAAGCCGATTTTTGTTTTCGTAGTTCCGACTCGGAGTTTTGCAGATTATTCTCCATATTCTTTCGGTCAGTTATGTCTTTTATAAATACTGATAGTCCATCCCTTGTCGGATATGTGTTTATTTCTAACACATACTCCGTATCCTCGCACCTGTAAAAATATTCCATGTTGCCGGATGTTTGTTTTTCTATTGTTTCGACGAAACATTTCTCCACTTCTGTGCCTTTGATTTTGGGGAAAATATAATAAATTGACTTGCCTAATGCTCCTTTTGTCGAAATTCCAGCTAGTTTTTCCGAAGCCTTGTTCCAATAGGTACAGTTGAAATTCCTGTCTATAGCGAAAAAGACATCACGTATGCTTTGAGCAAGCTCCCTGAATTTATTTTCGCTTTTCATAAGTGCTTTCTCAACATTTTTTAAGTCGGTAATGTCTCGTGCGATACCCACAAGTCCGACACTATTTCTTTTATCATCAAACTGGGGAACCTTTATAGCCTGAAACCAATATTCTTTTCCATCCGCTCCTGTCAAATGTTTGGTAATTTCTCTGGTCTTGCCTTTTGTGATAACTACCCGGTCGTCTTCAATATTTTTCTTCGCTTCTTCGTAGTTTGTCATTATTTCATAATCATTTTTTCCAATAACTTTCTCAAGAGGTAAGCCAAAAGCTTCAGCGGTTTTTTTGTTCGCTAAAATATAGCGACTTTCTAAATCCTTATAGAAAATAGCATCTTGCGCTGATTCAACAATAAGTCGGTATATGTTGAGTTTTACTTCTGCTTGCTTACACTCTGTGATGTCTTCCCCTTGTACTACCTGCAAATCAGTTGGTTCTCTTCCATTTATTATGTCATAAACTGAAAAAGCTATGTGACGATTTTCACCATCTTTCCGTGTGATGGTAAATTCTTCTCGTTTAATATCTATTTCTTTATCCATTGATTTTTTTGTTATTTCATTAACTTTTTTTCGGTACGTTTCATCCGGATAGAGTTTTGATACCCATGATTCAATATCCGGTACTTCTTCATGTGTATATCCCGTCAGTTTAGCCATAGCATCATTGTACTTCACAAATCTTCCATCTTTACTCGATATTAGGGTTGGAATAGGGCTTTGGGAAAAGATATTCCACAGTTGCTGAATTACTTGTTCCCTTGATTTTTTCCCAACATTATTTTCTTTTTTTCCCGATTCTTTACTGGTAAGTTTCTTCATTTTTCTTCTCCGATTTCTATCCTTTATATCATGGTAGATCGCTTCATACTCATTGATACAGGAATTATTTTAAAGAAATCATACTATTGAGCAGAATGAGTGCTGATTTACAATACGGAACCTTTGAATACGTTTTTCAAAGTAAACAAATAGTGTATTAAACGATTATATTTTTGATGTTTCCTCTCCTATATATGGGGAAGGGGATTATGGTAAACAAGATATATGCCCGGAATTATTTCAAATGTTTCATTGTGTTTCCCAGTATCACTTCAGCATCATTTCGGTTCCATTCTCACGGGTAATTGTACCTTGTGTCAATGCCACGGGAACGCATAGGTTGGTGTATTGACAAACCGTTTTGTACCTATGTCCAGTTTTATCTCTGTACCCGGAGGAAGTTCCACAGCAAAATAGTTTTTGTTGATACGGATTGTTTCCTTTTTTGCATATATTTTTGTGCCGCTTTTATCATTTTCTATTACCGGAATTGAAACCTCGGTGAACTCGTGCTCACCGAATGCGCCTGCCTGGATAATGAGTCTTCTTGTATCCATCACACTGAGATTGACCAGCCGGACAACTGTCCGGTCTGCCTCAAGCCCTTCGACAAGAGCTGCGGTATCCGGAGGCAACCCGGGTCGTGCACGATCGATATCGAAATAACGCACCCGTGCGCGGAGGAGGCCGCCATTGTATATAGTTTGCGGAGCACCCATCGTTACCTGCTGGAGACCTTTGGTGATAACGGGATTGTTTGCAAGCAGATTATCTGAATGGATGGTATGAATATCACGGGTATCGGCACGTATGAATTCCGCTTTCCTTATAACTTCCTGATAATCTGCCATGAGAATCCTGAGCGGCCAGTCGGGATTTTCACCTGCATAATACATGAGGCGGGGGAATTCGGTTGGATTATCGTCACTGCGGTCTCTTAAACTCGGCACATAGTTCCAGTCAAAGGGTTTTTCCGGTTTCCAGCCATCGCTTGCATATCGCATGGAATACGGAAGAGGATAGAATTTGTTCCCATTCATGACCTTCACAATGCGTTTCCAGTCCTCCGTCGCCATCGATGCATGCCAGAGATGTGCGAGATCACGGATTATGATGGGACGGTAACTTGTCCATCCATCCGGGCCGTAATTATATGGAACGAGCATTTGACCTTCTTTCGTGGTAATTGCCTGTTCCATGAGTTGATCAATTTGCGAACGGAGTATCTCGAGATAAGAGAAATCGCCCGTAAGCAGCAAAGCATTTTCCGCAGCTACAGAAAGCGCTCCATATATCATGTGAATTGAGTAACGACCTGTCCATCCGTATAATCCTCCCCACCACTGGCCGTTCCGATATTCACCGATTTTATCGGTACGTCCGATATTATCGGGAAGAATCCCATTATTCTGCTTAATACGATCCAACCAGGCATTGACATAGTCCAGAACCCATTGTTTGTATTTTTCATCCCCGGTGTAGAGATACGCATTGGTAACCAGTCCGGTTGCACAAAGATTTACCGGTACATCGCACGGTGTGACAATTTTATTGTAAAGCGCCAGCAGTTCTTTTCGGCGAGCTGGGTTCTTGTTCCAGTCCTTTTCCACTTCTTTTACAAAGGGATACAGAGATGCATGTCCGTAGGAAATGTTATACTCCGCATCGTAATGATTGACCGCAGGACCATCGCTTCCTGTGGCAGCGCCGCGAATAATCTTATATGCGGGGTCGTAATTTGCCGCTTCCGGGTCTTCGTTCATATAAAAGCCGGCAAATCGCTTTGCACGATCTCTGTTTTCCGGTATAGCCGGGTTCCCGACAGCCAGATCATAAAAGGCCATCATACCTTCGCTAATGTGGAACCAGTCCTTTGCTTTGGAGAACTCTTTATAGAGTGAAGGTTCGCGAACAAAGAAACCCTCACTTGTTGATTTGTGAGAATCCAGCACAGTTCCCTGGCGTGTCGCTGCATTGTACTGCCTGATTGCCCATTCAAATATTTTTTCGTCAGCGCCGATAGCGTAAAAGAGCGGCCAGTTGTAAAACATTTCGAATACATCATCCCATTCGCCGTAATTGTAAAGAGCGCCTCCAGGTCCGGTAAACCGATTTAAAAAGACAGGAGCCGCTTCTTCCATTGTTTGTATGAGATGACGCTCCATCAACGCCCATGCAGGCGGAGCTTCTTGAACCGTGGCCTTTATGGTAACCATTCCGGGTATGGAAACAGGTTCGTTTGTACCGGTATCGGCATAAAGAGGGTACGTACATACCAGGGTTATGAAAAGCGCTGAATACACGAACGTTAATTGAGATTTCATGGCATTTCCTTCCTTTTATGAGCTCATGAAAGAAGGGCTGATCTTTCTTTCGGCAGGGTCTTCATGAAACATACCAATTATTCTGGCTTTACACCGTTTTCATATCACTCTGTTTGTTTCATTCTGCCGCAATGTTTTGTATTGCCTCTTCACCAAGCCGTTCTCTGAGTTGTGTGAAATACAAGCTCTTCGGATCCACATGCTTATCCCAGGATTCGATAGAGCCGTTTTCCTTGCTCAGGTCCTGAAAGCGTGTATTGTAAACAGTCGCGTGTATGCCGATATGCCCGAACGCAAAGTTCTGTGCGGTCGGAGGTTTCTGAATGAGGTACTGCCCTTCGCAATTCCAGAACACGCAGTTTGCGCCCGCCCAACCGATGGATATTTCTTTCCAGAACCGCGCGGTGAGTGGAGCGCGCACATTGTCGTACAGAGTTCCGGTCACATACTGTGAATGCGGTTCGCTGCTCGAATAAGGTATGGTCGCTTTGCAGTCGAGGAAGACATTCGGCCCGCACGCTTCGTAGCCGCCCAGTACGAAAGAGTGACGGCCCCTGTCGGAACAGCAGCGCTGGACAAGGGTGAGCTGCCCCAGGATCTGATAGGTAAACCGTCTCCCCCCACCACGGATCGATACCGGTTCCAGCGAAATGCAGTCCTGCACTGTTACCCATTTTGCGCCCTCCCTGATACGTACCAGACTGCCGGCGAAATGGAGAGCGGTGACATTTCTGACCCAGGCGTTTTTGGTATTGTCGAGCACGATGAAATTCCAGTAATGATTTTCATCAGCATAATACTCTTCAGCTATGTACGGCTGACGGTCGATGTTGCTGTATTTATTAGAACGTACCGTAATATCGAAATCGGATATGCCGCGGAGGTTTTCAATCCCGACCTGGGAGATTCGCCCCGTATCGGTATATTTCACCAGTTCGCCGCCTCCCCAGCGCGCTTCGATCGCACAGACAAGCGGGGCATCGACGGTGACTGTGTTTCCCTTGATCCCGGTGATAACACGGTCAAACGGAATTATAAATGGTTTCCAGCGCCACTCTTCGTTTTCGAGATTCATACCGAGCTCGTTAATCCACTCCTGGTTGCCGTGGCGGCGCACTATCACGGTATCTCCGACCTTGAAATTTTTCGTATTTTCCACCTTGAAGCTCCGCGCGCCAACCGGCACATAATCGTCCATGACAGGACTTGCCGTGCCCGCAACTTCGTCCCGGCTGGTCTCGCCGCCGACCTCGATGAGGTTGGCGGAGCTCCGATTCCCGTATCCGCCCTCGAACGATCCGAGACCGATCAGAATGGTACCCGTTTCACCCTGATCCTCGCCGCGCACTACAACGCCGCTCGCCGTGATTCGTAGAGAAGATTTTAGATTATAGTATCCCCGTTTCAACAGCACCGCCCCGCGGAAGCCGTTCGCGTCCAACGGCAGGTTCGAAACGCGGTTGATTGCCTCCTGAATAACCGGCGTGTTGTCGCCCTCAACAGGCCATACGGTTTCCTTCACCGGCACATACGGCAGTGAAACACCGCCGCCCCTGTA
>AQSL01000092.1 GCA_000403035.1 Candidatus Latescibacter anaerobius SCGC AAA252-E07
AAAAATTATATCGAAAACCTCATAAACAAAAACGTTTGGGGTATTATCAAATTGCACGGATATTGAATGATAAAGGAGTTCCGACCAGAACAGGTGTTTCGTGGAATGGAATGACGATAAAAGGAATATTGGAAAGGAAGAAATAAGTTTTAAGAATAACATTACAAAAGGCGCTGACAATATACAGTGCTGAAGCCAAACAACGGAGTCACCACCGCATCAGATGGCAAAATCTCCTCAGGAGTTGAAGGGCGATACTGGAATTGAACCAGTGACCACCTGCATGTCAAGCATATGGCTTGCGATTTTCGGCATTCATCGTAAATCTTTAATATTCAACGCAAACCTCCATGGTTGCTAACTTTACTAATCTACCTCATTCTCCTCACAGAACGCACAGAACGCACAGAACGCACCAAATATCACCAAATGTGGTAAGAATTGGCAAGGTCAATTTTGAGCCTTTGTTGAAGCTTTAATATTAATAATAAGAGATAACGCGTCATTGCCGTCATCCTGTCATATGCCTGCTCGGTTGTGCAGGCGAAAGCAACCCGGCGCCTAAGGGGAAGCGTCTTTTCGAACATCACGTATAACCGCTTCTCTAAAGAGTACGATTTTTTAAAGTGACATCATGATGCTATAAAAATGTAGGTAAAAATTATCCGGCACAGCATATACGTCACGTTCCAGATGGCTGAGGTTGCGATAGACAAGAAATTGTTTGCTGAGATATTGTTTAAGATAGAACGATTGCGATGCTATTATGTTTAACTACACCGTTATTGGATTGATTCAATGGATACGTGTCTCAAAATGTGATATTTCTCTGTTTATCAAGCATATACGTAGTAAAATTGAACGATTAGCATGCAGAAAATACTTGCCAAAAGAACTTGGAAAAGGTAATATTCGTTTATCAACAAGATTATGGGGAATTTTTTCTATTTATGAATTTGATATGGGGGACATTGGTCTATTGATCTTTCTCATAAAATTTATTATATAATATTTCAACAAAAGTTACTCTTTCAAAGAAACAAATTATTAATATTTAAGGAATCTATCTTTAATTTATGGTAACGTTAAGGCTCATAAATGAAATCTCCGGGAATATATTTTCTGTTAAAAATCTTAGTTTTTGTTTTAATAAATCTTTCTTGTTTTTCCTATAAAGAAGCTTTTTGTAAAGTCTGGGAGGATAGTGATTGGATTGTCTCAGTATGGGAATGTCGTGCTGAAAACATATCAAAAGGTGAGGCAATACAAAGGGCACTGGATGAAGCACGTACGATAGCAATAGCATATGTTGTCGGTATAAAAGTAACGGATGATGTTATGATTAATCAAAATGAGCAGCGAGTTCTTTACGAAAGATTTACAAATATAAATACTTCCGGTCACATTGTTGCAGAGGAATATAAAGTATCTGAAATGGATGATTTCGGCACAGATAAACATGGAATTAGCATAAAAAAATATTCTGTTACTTTACGATGTAAAGTCGAAAAAGAGTATGGGATTCCCGATCCAACTTTTGATGTATCCTTTGAAATGAATAAAATAATTTATAAGTCAAAGGATACAATTGAACTTGAGATAACAGCTAAAAAAGACTGTTATATAACTATACTTAATTTACACGAGCTAGAAAACAAAGTTTATATAATTTTCCCGAATGAATATGACAATGATAATTTTTTTAAAGCAAACACCAAAAGAATAATTCCTTCACCAAATAGAGGTATTGTATTGAGAGCTATTATTCCCGAGGGGAAAAACGAGTCAAGGGAACGGATAAAAGTAATTGCTACGAAAAAAAAGATAGATTTTTCTTTGGGTTTACCTAAAGAATCTATATATAATTATTATCCGACACCGGTTGCAGCAGGAAGTAAGATAGGAAAAATTCTGGTAAACATGCCCCGTAATGAGTGGACACAAGAAACTCAAACTATATGGATTAAAAATAGGGATTAAAAATTCGAATATTTTAATTTAGAATGCTGCGATACAAAATAGGGATTAAAAAAATAGGTTCAAGATAACTTAATGGACAAACAATATAAGTTAAGTTATCTTGAACCAAAAATTAATATCTTTTTCTTTTTTCCAAATCATTTAAAACTTCTCTCATTTTTATTTGGTTAGAGGGTTCTATACCTAACACCATCAATTCGTTAAGAACATCAGATAATTCGATTACCGACTCTTCATATCCTGTTAGTGATTTAGAATCCAAAACTTTCTGGGCATCCTCAATTGCATTTTTTATACGTATCTGTCTATTTTCTACTTGAAATGTTTTATCAGAATCAAAGCGGTAAAATGGTGGGATTTTATTAATAATAATGAATATTCCAGAAAATATACCTATTATAACTATTATAGTTATTAGTAACTTTGTAAATTTATGACTATTTATTTTTATAAACAGAACTTTATTAATAAGACCATTTTCTCTTTCACTTCGAACAATTAATGAATAGTGGCCAATATTTATAATGTCATTTCCCTTAAGGATATGAGGAGATTTAATTCGATTAGCATTCAAGTATACTTCTGTTCTTTCCGAAAAAGGTGTAATATATATGTTTTCTTCAAATCTCGTAAACATTGCATGTTCAGGATATATACTATCATCTTTAAGTACAATTTGAGCATTTTTAGAACTTCCGATATTACATTCGATTTGTTTAATATCATAAGTAGCTTTAATATCAGTTCTTAATTGTACATTTACATGCATTTAACTATTCTTCCCAATTACTAATAAATTAATACTTTTATCGATAGCAAACGAAAGCTGAAATTAAAGGGAATTACTATTGATTTTATATGATAATACTTTAATTTACATTATATTACATTTATTGAGTCTGCATTATTCTTATTTAAATTCAAACAGAAAAAGCACAGGACCCACACCTATTGTTGATTTATTTCTTAACAAAACATTTCTTTTATGCACACTTTTTCCATTAATCCAGGTCCCATTTGAGCTTTTATCAAATAATTCAAATGCACCGTGCTCAGTTCGTTTAATAACACAATGGTTCAACGATACAAAAATATCCCGAATACAAAAATCATTTTCTTCTTTTCGACCTATTGAGAATGATTCTTCACGGATTTCTCTTACGAAACCTTTGAAAGGCCCCCTTAATACTTTGATAGTTGGTATCATAGATCAAAATTCACAATTTAAATTAAGCATATTTTGCTTAGGTTAATTAAACGACAATTGTTCAACATTTATTTTTGGATCAGTATATCCACTCCCAGTTCATTTATAAATTATCTCGGATAATCCCAATAATAGGATTAACATCTCCTTCAAACATATCAGGCGGTACTGGATCCTCTTGCACATTTTCTCTACCTAATATAACTCGCAATATATTTTTTTCTTTTGTACTACCCACAAGAGAGCTGTTTTTTACCGAAAAATAAATTGAGCCTTTCAAATCACCTATTTTTGTAGTCGCTTCTAATTTATATTTCCCATCAGCGAGATTTTCTAATATAAACGCTCCTTTTATTACCGGTTTTGTTAGCTCTTTGTTTAAATTAATATCAAAATATTTAGCAGTACAATTCAAACTGTCGGGAACAGCCCGGTTACTACCTATTACAACAACCCCAGTAATAATAAATTGGATTTTACTAGATTTATTGCTACCAGGTCTTGTTGTAGTTTGTTTAAAAATTTCACATCCAATAATTACTAAACTTACCATAAAAAGAAATGAAAATAAAAAATCACGCCCCTTAAATTTCATATTTAATCCCCCATAAATCAAAAAATTCAGTTACCATCTTATTTTTTTATTAAATCTCAAGTATAGCATCTAATAATTCCTTCGTAAAAGGATGATGTGCATTATCTTTCGTTGCTTTCTCTGTCATTAATGTTTCCACAATTCTACCATTTTCCATTACTTCAATATGTTGACACCATTGACGAACAAGCCTGAGATCATGTGAAATGAGAAGAATAGCCATATTATTTTCACGATTTCGTCGAGAAAGAATGTTCATCACTTGCTGCTTGATAGATGAGTCCAGGTTGGATGTAACTTCATCCGCAATAATCAATTCAGGATTCATAGCAAGTCCTCTGGCAAGAGAAACACGTCTTTTTTCACCTCCACTTAGTTCAAAAGGATTCTTTTTTTCACAAAAGAATAAATTCATTTCTTCAAGAAGTTCTTTTACCTTTTCTTGTCTGTCTTTTTTTGACAGAGATGTATATAATTTAATCGGTTCTTCGATAATATGAAAAACTGACATATGAGGATTCAATGAAGCTGAGGGGTCTTGAAATAACATCCTGACCCTGCTTCTAAAATCACGTAACTCCTCATTGTTCAACGAATGAACTTTTTTACCTTTATAATAAACCGATCCGCTATCAGGAAATAAAAGTCTTGCCGCTATTCGAGCTAATGTGGACTTTCCACAACCTGTCCTGCCGACAAGACCTACAAATTCTCCTTTATCTACACTAAATGAAACACTATCAACAGCACAAAAATCACTCTCAGTTCTTTCAGTTTTTGACAGCATGTTTCCTAGCTTTGAACGGTGAAAAATTTTTTTAACATTAATAAATTCCAGCAAATGATCCATTTGGTACCTTTTAATGTGTATTTTATCCCAATTATATTTTAGAATTAACTGCCCTGATATTTCCAGCACTTGATAAAATGATTCTTTTCTGCTTCTATCATTGGGGGATCTTTTTCGGAACAGGATTCTTTTTTTAATTTACATCTTTTTGCAAAAATACAACCCGGTGTATCGCTAGAAATAAATGTCCTCGAATGTCCCAAATCATCTGAACTCTTTCCGACAGCTGCATTTAGAAGTTCATCGGTATATGGATGACGCCATTTTCCTTTGGTGACATCTTCCCGCGTACCGGTTTCAACAATTCTACCACCAACTATTACTGCTAAACGATCAAAGTAATTTACAGCAATTCCTAAATCATGTGTAATAAAAAGCAACGAAAGCCCATGTTTTTTTGACAACTGCTGTATCAAATCTAATATTTTTTTCTGGGTTATTGTATCCAGTGCTGTAGTAGGTTCATCAGCTATTATAAGAGGTGGATTGGATGCAAGTGCAACAGATATCATAACACGCTGTATCATCCCGCCACTTAACTCAAAAACATATTGGTTCTGGACTTTCTCAGGGTTCTCCAATTGAACGGATTTCAGCCAATCTATTACCAAATCATTCATAGTCATATCTGAGATATTTGGTTTGTTTTTTTTTATGGATTCAATAACATGTTCACGCACTTTAAAAAGTGGATCCATACTTTTAAATGGTTCTTGAAACACCATACCGATATTAATTCCCCGAATACCTTTCATCTGGTGCTGATGTTTTTTCCGCCACTTGTTAAAAATATTCATCCTTATCATACTTTCCCTATTTCTATCGTATGAAGGAAGTTTATCAAGAAGATTTTTTCCGCGCAGGATTATTTTACCGTTAATTATTCCGGGATATCCTTCCAGAAGACCCATAATCGAATTGGCAAGCACAGTTTTTCCGGCACCAGATTCTCCGATTAGACCGAATATTTCACCATACTCAATTTTTAATGAGACACTATTTAATGCATAAAAAGCATTTCCTCCTTTTTCAAGAAATTCGACGGTCAAGTTTTCAACACTGAGAAGTGGAACTTTCATATTTCCGTTAGCATTTAGTTTACAGTTACAATAAAAATTATTCAATTATTCTTGTTAAATGATTCTGCGTGATTTGTAATCAAATAATTTAATTAATCCGTTTCCCAATGATTGAAAAGAAACAATGCTTATTATAATTGCAAAAGTCGGGAAAAGGGATGGCCACAGATTGCCATTAACAAATAAAAAAAGTCCCTCCTTAACCATATAGCCCCAGCTTAAATCTTCACCCAATGCACCGCTACCAATAAAACTAAGGCTTGTTTCTATTAATACAGCCTCCGCATAGGTAAATGCAGCTTGAGCAATAAGAAGAGGTAAACAGTTGTAAAAAAGAATATGTTTGACAATAATTGATGATGTTGGTATTCCCATTTCTATAGCTGCAATAATGAAATCATGCTGACGTAGAGAATAAATTTGCTGCTCAATAATCGTTCCAATACGTGGTGCTACAAGCACACCAAAAGAAATCATTATTACATGTATGTCGATTTTTGTTGCAGCCATAACAATAATAATACCAACAAATAAAGGGATTGAACGAATAGAATCCTGGATACCTTTCCCGAGTGACCCCAACCACGAATCAACAAAATATCCACTGAATATACCGAGTATACACCCTAAAAGTAAGGCAATCATCACAGCTAAAAAACACGGTACTAAATAAGTGTTTGCTGCAGCAACTACACGAACAAATACATCTTTCCCATAATAGTCAGTCCCAAAAATGAATTTTTTTTGAACTTTTTTATTATAATCCCTGGATTCTCCTGCAACCATCTGATTTTCCATGTTTAATGGGGTGAGAAAATCCTCTTCAAATAATAAGTCTTCATCCCCATCTAAAAAGTTATCATCCTTATAAACCTCGATTTTTTTTCCCCATAGTGTTAAGGATCTTAAAATAGGGTTATATGGAGTAATGAGTCTATAATCTTCATAAGTTTTTATAGGATCCCTGGAGCGACCATAATACGAAGCGATAATCATTATTATTATTACAGAAATTCCCCAGGCAATTGAAATAATTCCTTTTCTTCTTAAATACCTAAGCCAATTCATATATTTAACACTTTCATATAACTTGCTACTATACAGTTACATTACTATTTGCTCTCATGCGTGGATCTATCAAATAAAAAAGGGAAATTTTACAAATACGTACAAATATTATTATACAGGAATATAATAGCACTAATGCCATAATTACAGGATAATCATTTTCTTTTGCTGCTTCCACTCCAAGCCATCCCAATCCATTCCAAATAAAAACATTTTCAATTATAACTGCTCCGCTTATGAGATAAGTAATACGTGCATCAATTAAACTGATTAAATCCAAAAGAAGATTTTGAGCAACATGTTTTGTCACTGAAGCACCACGAGCACGTACAGCTTTTATAAATTCAGTGTTGAGAATTTTTTTGATACTGTCCTTAATTACCACACTTAATTCAATCAAATTACCATTACCAACACCGAGAAGTGTTGGAGGAATGAGAAACATGACAAATGAAAGGAGAAACTTCTGTTCTTGAATGTTACCCAATCTCCAAATTCCCATATAATCAGGATGAATATGCTGGCTTTTTAAATAGAAGTAAACACCAGTAATAGCTCCCATTCCCAGTAAGTATATTGGAATAGAAGAAAAAATATTAGAAGTGAGACAAAGACTTCTTACAAAAAAATTTGACTCGGAGGTTGCCCATAAAATACCAATAGCCAATGATAAAATAATGGACACTAAAGAAGCACCCACAAGCAGATAAATTGTTACAGGAAAAGAATGGTAAATTCCATCAATTACATAAGAGGATTTTCTAAGAGAAAAACCGAAATCTAACTGTATAGCTTTATACAACCAGTTTATATACTTTATAAAAATTAATTGATTTTCATGATTAATATTACTAGAATCAATATACCATGAATCAGCCTCTGAGCCAGGCATCCAGTGTATAAAAAGGAAAACACCCAGTGTTACAAAAACAAAGATACTTAAAGCTTTTGTAATTTCATATCCAAAGTTGAGTATTAAAATTATTTTTTTTCTGTTCATTTAATTAGTCTAAAGATTCATCAATCCACCATTCATTTACATAGGTGAAAAACTCAAAAGGATGAATCCTGACTCTCCGAACACAGTTTCTAAATACAGCACTTTTATTTAAACTCCATAAAAATGTATATGGTTGTTCATCGTTAATAACTTCATGTAATTTCCATTTAAGAAGTTTTCTTCCCTCAGCTGTGGTAGTAAAAAACATCTCATTTAGTAATGAATCCACCTCTTCATTGCAGTATCTTGTATAATTTAAGCCATTTATACCTATCTCATCAGAAGCAAAAATTGTAGATATTTCAGCAAAAGCATTGTATTCTTTTTCTCCGAGAATCATATCAAAATCACCTCTTCGGGCTATTTCTAACCATTGTTGCTTAGGATGCTGTTCAATACGTATATCAATACCAATTTGCCTCATATCAGCTTGAAATTGTAGTGCAACCTCATTTGTTGTCTCTCTATCTGCAACAACTTTTAGTGCTCATGCTGTGTCTTATAAGGACGAATACAATTACATTGGAGTAACAGAGAGTGATAATGAATGGTGGAATCTTCATGAGCCCCCGGCAGTAGGTAATTATGGTTCGCTCTATTTCGAAGAGCAAAATTCTGAAGGCGGTGTTATACCGTTTTGTACCTCGTTTAAGACCACAGGAGAAGAGGGCTATTCATGGGATATGAGTTTTAATTCCAGGGGGAGAAAAGAAGAAGTTACCTTAACATGGAATCTGACAAATACAAAAGAGGAAAGTATTCATTTTGTTCTTGTCGATCTTTCAAAAAACAAATCGGTTGATATGAATGAAATGATGGAACATAAATTCAAAACTTTTGATCAGAAATATACTTTCCGGTTTAAAGTTGTTGCCGGCTCAAAAGAGTATGTCAGTCAATTTGTTGAAGAAATACTTGATGAATTACCTCAATCTTTTGATTTATATCAGAACTATCCAAATCCCTTTAATCTTTCGACAACTGTCAGGTTTTCTTTACCTTCTACTACACCGGTTTCTCTGAAAGTATATAATATATTGGGTCAAGAGGTTATATCTCTTATGAATGATTCAATTCTCTCTCCCGGTATACATTCGGTTCTATGGGATGGATACGATAATTCCGGAAGGCAGATTTCTTCGGGAATTTACATTTATCAAATACGTTCACAGAACTTTATAAAGTCTCATAAAATGCTGGTGATTAAATGAAAAAAAACAGTAATAAACATCTCCGGGTTTGCACGTTAATTTTATTATTGGTATTTGGGGTAGTTAATTCTGTTAAGGGTGCTACACCACAAGAATTATTTGCTAAGCACTTATACTTTGATAGTATTGCAGAGCTTGAAAAAATGCTTGTGAAACAATCTGTCAATTCAGAGGAGACACATAATATAAAGTACATTCTTGGGTTGAATTATTTTCGTTTGGGTTCACTTTATGACAAACTATTTTTTCATGCAGCTTTTTTTGAAAAAAAATATTATGAAAAGATAGCAGAAGATGTACCAAACATAGACCAGAATCCCAGATTGATGTTTTTTAAGGGTATGTGTTGTTATGCACTTCGTGAGTTCGATGAATCTATAGAGTTATTTAATAATGTGGTAACGTTAGAAAATGACAATCTGAATGTGGCGCGGGCTCAGATGTGGAAAGATGCTGCAATAATTTGTAAGAAAGGTGATTCAAAATCAAACGAAGACTGGAATCGTTTATTTACGGGAGTTACACAATCTATTTGTGTAGATGCGTTGTTTTTGCGCCATATTGAACAAAAATATCAAAAATCAGATATAAATTTTACTGTAGACAATATTAACAAAGATGTTTTTACTCTGCGCTCATTGGTCAGTTTTTACTCGTTAAATAATGATCTGGAAAAAGCTAAAGAGTTATTAACTAATATTGATTTCGATAAGCCTGTAGAAGCCATACAGATTGAAGGGGGCGCAAGTATAAAATTATATGATCCTTTTTTACTAAAAGCCTTTTCAAATATGGCATTTACACAGGCAATAGTTCTATTTGAGGAATGCATTATTTCAGGAATTAACAGGGAAAGCATGCATCCTGGCTATTGGTTAGGCAGGAGTTATTTGGAACTAGGGCAGTTAAGTGATGCAATTTCTATCTTAAGTAAAGAAGATAAATATTTACAAGCATCAATATTTCTTGGCGAAGCCTATTGGAAAAATGGAGAGAGAGCAAACGCCCGGGAAATATGGAAAAAGTTAGTAAAGAAAACGGAAAACCCGATTTTATTGCGTGAGTTGGCTTATACCTACGAAAGATTGAAAGTTACTATAGATAACACGGAAGCACTTGCCCGAAAAGCACTAAATTTAAAGAAAAGTAAAGATCGGCGTCGACTTGCGTTACAACCATATTACGGCTGTTTAGGATATATATTATTCAATCAAAAAAAAATTGAAGATGCAATTGAAGAATATGGTAATGGGTTTTTATTTGACCAGAAACATACTGTTGAAGCAAATGATCCGGAATATATACTCGAATATTCAAAAGCAATTTTTATTCCAGATGTGCTTTCTTATGACCTAATAAATCAGTCCATGTTGACATTAAGTAAAGCATACAAAGGTGCTTTACAATTGCGTAATGCAATGTCAGGAATATATCTCATTACTTATAAAAACATGGAGGGAGGGAAGCTAAGGGATGGAATGTAAAAGGAATCTAATTAGACTTCAATTGCATAATAAGTCAAAATATGTGTTTTTAGTATTGTTAATTTTATTAATTTTTATTAAAAACTCATCGGCACAAGAGCCCAGTGTATATGGGGAATTAAAATATTCAGAATTAAGGATGCCCGAATCATATGATCCGATTACTTCAGATTCTGGTATTGCAATGAGGCTTACTTCGATGATATTTGATCCACTAATTGGTGTTGGTCCAAATAATGAACCAATTCCTGTACTTGCAAAATCTTTTACCAAATCAGATAATGGAAGAAGTGTAATCATTGAAATGCGAAAAAATGCCAAATGGCATGATGGCACACCGATAACTGCTGAAGATGTTGAATTTACGATAAATTTAATTAAAAATCCCGCATCAAATACCAACAGATTTATTAAAAAGAACATTATAATGATTTCTGATGTTGAAGTTCTTGATTCTCTTCATATCATAATAAATATTAATAATCCTATTGATGAACCCGCTTTTATACTGGGATTTCCTATACTCCCCAGACATATGCAAGATAGAATAGGCTCCATGGGATTACAGCGAAATAGTGACTTTTCAATGGATCCGAGTGGTGGTGGTACAGGCAAGTTTATGTTTCGCAGCGCAATGTATAATGGTCCCATTAATCTTTCTCGAAATACAAATTATTATAATAGTAATGCATTCGTTCAAAATATACGAATGGGTATTCAACCTCTTTATGAACATATTGCTCAGTCTTTACTTTATGGGGGAATTCATTTTGCTATAGAATTGCCACCCAAATATCTTAGTATTTTTCAAAATTCAGGGAATCATTATTTAAGAGATTATAACAGCTTATCATTTCAATATATCGGGTACAACTTTGAAAATCCTTCATTAAATCTTAGAGATGTGAGAAGAGCAATAACTTTTGGCACTGACAGGGCTCGTATGCTTCGATTGATTTTTTTAAATAAGGGCATGATTCTTTCAGGACCATATACGCCATCAGACCCGGGATATAATATTAATATTTCTCCACTTACATTCGATCCTGAAGGTGCAAAAAAAATTCTGGATGAATGCAGTTTCACTTTGATTGATAGTGATGGTATTCGACACAATGATAGTGAGCGTTTATCATTTAATCTAAAAGTTGTTGCAGATAGAGAGACAACAAATGAGGTTGCACTACAATTTCAAGCTGATATGAGGCAAATTGGTATTGATATACGTATTGAACAGCAT
>AQSL01000093.1 GCA_000403035.1 Candidatus Latescibacter anaerobius SCGC AAA252-E07
ATTATGAATTTAAATCCAAGTACAGTGGTGAAACACCGCCTTTTGATCAGACAACCGTTAATGAGCGTATCCCAAAATATCTCGATTATGTATTTATGAACGATTATGTTCGTGGCTGGAACACCAAAAAACTGACTGATAATTTTGAGGTTGAACTGGGGAAACAATATTATAAGATTATCGAGCCCGGCGGTGAGCCGATACAGGTAAACGGCAATGAATACGTTGTCTATTTATTTGACATTTCAAGTATTACAGATACCGTAAGGCGTGTTGAGGCGGAAGTTACCGTTTCTAACGACTATAGAATACAGGTAGCCGAGATATTAACCAAGTACCCTGACGCCGACCTTGATGCGATGGGTGAAAACTATGACCATTACAATGCCACTTTCTGGAAGACAATGGCGCAGGCGGATGGTAATATAAAAGATGGTTCAAACCTGCGTACAATAAAAGTAGAGTTTGGATATGAGGTGGCAAACACAATATATGGATTTGATGCTCATTTTAATTATCTCGGATTCAAAGTCGATGGAGAATTTGTTGCTAATTCTCATTACTATATGTTTTCCGACGGTGTTCCCGGGACAGGGATCCCGAAAACCGAACCTGAGGATATTACCCCACGTGAGGGACACCGTTACACCCAAACCGATAATGCTTATTACCTCATTGCCCGGAAAGACTGGCTGTATCTTGGTTTCGCCGGCGAGTTCTTCAAAATGGGGAAATATTATCGACCGTATTTTAACTATTATTTTCCATTCGAGACCGCTGGAAATCAGTACAACATCCGAAATGACTATTTAAGAATCTCAATGATTGAAGACAATGACGATGATGATCAGTATCCGGATGTTACTCCCTATCCGCAATCGATGTCATCGAGAATGTACAGTCTGCTTGATCCTGATGGTGTTTTCCCCGGCAATGATATTGACCATGACGGTCTTCCGGATAATGAAAAAAATGATAATGGCTTCCCGGATTATGATGAACCGTTTTTGATGTTTGATGTTGATCCGGACGAATATGTCTTCGGCGACGATTTTAACAACAACACAATTCCTGATTTCCGTGAAGACGACATAAAGTACGATACGCCGTATGACCTTGATCGTAAGGGCCGTCATATTTACTTCAGATTTACTCCTCAAAGAAATGTTAACCTGATTTTGGGTTCTTTCCGAACAAGAGGAATAGGTCTGGATAACAGGACAGATGATGATTACGTAAAGGTAAATATCAACTATGATGTCTTTACAGTTGGTAATATTTTTGCCGAATACCGGTATGAGAAAATCAAGGACAACATCCAGGATTCTTATGTTGTCGTTCCTACCCTAAGCCGTGAAAAGCAGGGTGTTTGGGGTCAGCGCACCCGTTACGATCGTGATTTGTACTATGATGAGGTTGAGTACAGGAACTCGAAAGTAAACAGACTCTTTCTTGACTCCAGGATCAGGGGTATTCCTTCGATAACTATCGAAAATCACGTAAAATACGAGCGAAACAGTCAGGTTGAGGGAACCATGTATGATAATACATTCCAACCAGAGGATATATTGTCTACATTTGCAATGGTAAATAAATTTGTTTATACAAAGCGTTGGGGAAACTGGACATTCTCGCCGGGAGTTAAATTCCGTTTTTATAAAAAAGAACGTTCGGAATCTATTAATCCCCTTGACCATTATATGATGCGTATACCCCTTGTTTACTTTAAATACCGTGTTTCAGACAAAACAAACATTACGTACGGCATTCAGGGATTCAAAGGTTTTGAGATGATTTACCATGACTATATCCAGAACCGTAACAGTTACAAGAAAGTAAACTATATCCTGCAAGTGGAGAACAGGACGAACTATTTCGGTTTCGATACCTGGGGCGGTTTCGGGTATAAGTTGGAACAGATTATGTTTGACGAAAAATACCGTAAATTCGAGGAGTACAAGAGTTCCTCTTTCTTCATCCAAATGTGGATTGGACATTAAAGCAATTGATGAATTACGGTTGACGATTGGGAAAGGATGAGGGATAAAAAGGCAGAAGGCAGAAGGCACAAGTGAAAAAACATCTTTCCCTTTATGTCTCTGCTGTTAAATAAATAGAAAATCAATAAGGCTGGTGATTCACATGGCAGAAAAACAGTTTTCGAAACGATTCAGAGGCGCTTCTGATGTCATTGATATGGAAAAGCTCGAGAGAGAAACCCAGAAGCTGCTCTTCCTCGGGCTCGTGGTGGCGGTTTCGTTTCATGCGGCAATCGGTTCGTACTTTATGTTCAAACGAACCGAGATTAAGGTTGTCAAACCGCCGACAATGGAACTCGTTATCCGCCGTCCGAGAATGACCAAACCTTTCGAATTCAAGAAAAAACGTATCAAGCAGAGAGAATACAAGAAAAAAGAGATCGTCCAGAGAAAACCAACCGCAGAAATAAAAACAAAATCCATTCAGCAAAACCTTCTCGGAACGGTGGCTTCGTACGATTTTGAGACCTCGATGGATATTGATTCCGGCTCTGAAGTTTTTATTCCCGGGGGGATTGATATTGAAATGACAGCGACAAAAGAACCCGAGAAACAAATTTCCATGAAGGAAGAAATGATATCTCTCGATGACCTCGATACCGGTCAGTTCAAAGCGATGGTTATCCAGGATCCGAATGATAAGCAGAGTATTAAGGGTTTCATTTATATTGCCACCTTATGGGGAGCGCAGCTCGAACCTTCATATAAACGTGCAGTTATACATCTTTCCGATGCGGTGAACCGTTATACAAGTATCAGGTCAAAAGTTGATAAACATCTTTTTGCTGATTCTCGGAAACTTTTCGAAACACCGTTTGTGTTTCTTTGCGTTGACGGCCAGTTTGAGTTAACTGATATTGAAGCGAATAATCTTGGTGAATACCTCAGGAAAGGTGGTTTTTTAGTATTGGACAACGGCACACCGGAAAACGAATTTGGAGCGGCTGAGGCATCATTACGGCAAATGTTACGTGATGCGCTCGGTAATGATGCAAAATTACTGCCTATCCCCAATTCTCATCCTCTATATCATTGCTTTTTTGATTTTGATGATGGCCCGCCACAGGGTTCGGAAGTTGATTTTTCAAATGTTGCGTCTGAAGGTTTTGAAGCCAGATACAATCGAACTACATTATCTAAACAGGTGTTTTACCTGGAAGGAATATGGCTGGAAGACAGGCTCGTAGCAATATATTCCAATAAGGGATATGCAAAAAAATGGGCTGCAAACAGTAATAATGAGCCCCAGCTAAAGATGGGGGTTAACATGGTGGTGCTGGCTTTGACCCAGGAAGGCAGTATTGCACAGCAGAAAATGGATCTATTCACGTCTGAACGATAATTTTTTTTATAAAATTTCATTTACCCTCGATATGAACATTGTTATCTGATACAATACTTTATGTAAGAGGAGGTGAATAGACAATTTATTTAATTTTATCAACACTTTTATTTTCGTGGCAAGAACACTCAATCGGAAGGAGGGAGGTTAATGAAAGAATAATTGTATGTAAGATCCTATATAATTAATTGGTTTTCTGAAAAATGAAAGGTTTAGCCATGAAGAAAACACTTTTAATTGTTGCTGCAATGGTTTTGTTTGTGCCGTTTTCCTTTGCGACTGATTTTTCGCCGACTGTTATGACCCTGACTGCGCCGGAACAATTCCAATATGATTTTACCGGTGATCCGTTAAAAATTGATTTCGAAGTTGCCGGTACACCGGGGGCCGTATGGCTTATTTTAAACACCAAAGGTTTGGCGGAGAATATTGTAGGCATACGAAACGGTCATTTGGGCTGGCACTATGTAAACAAAGTTGACACAACCATTTATGTTTCACAAAGGTACACTGTAGACCAGGGTGAAAACTCGATTACCTGGGACGGTAAAGACCAGGATGGAAATCTTGCCGCTGCCGGCGATTATGATTACTATCTCTGGGCCTATGATGATCAAACACCAAGGCAACTTGCCTGCGAATATATTGATATAGGATTCGATTGGCAATCCCAATTCACACAAGTGCTTGAAATAGACGAAACAGGTTTGCCATTACCAAATCCAATCTTATATGGCAATTGGCCCTGGTGGAAGAGTCAAGACCCGGCTAAAAATCTCCCTTACAAAGAATTCGGTATTCATTATAAGTGGGTAATTGGAAATGACCCAAATGATTTAACTCTTTTGCGAACAACAGATTGTGCTATGTATGGAGACAGGAAGGATTCTGGAGAGCCTGGTTACTTCACGTACGGTGCTCCTGCATTGAATCCGGACGATTATTCAATATTTTACCATTGCAGTATAAATGTGGATGCTAAGCAAAACACAATGCTCAAGTGGCAATGGGTTGAAGGAGGTGAAGCTGTACTTGACGAAACGTGGCTCGGCTGGGATGAGTTAGTGTGGCAGGATAAAGGTATGGCAATTGGTCATAATGCACAACATCCAACGTGTTATACAGATTATTTGGAAGGTAATTACATTTATGTAGTTTCGCCCGGTCTCCATCAAAAAGAAGAGGAATGGAACAAACTACGCTGTGTAACATTCGATGGTGAAGTTATTTTTGATAAAATGATGCATGAGTGGTTTTATCCTGATGACGGTAATCCGAATGAGTACATTAATGGTGCTTTCCACAATATGGCTACTAATGGAAATTATCGTTGGTTCCTGTTGAGTCATACTTGTTGTATGCATGAGATGATTGACATAAGCAGAATAATTGATGATCCTGATGTTGATCCGGAAGATTACATTATCTTCCAGAACGCTAATGGTGATTACTGGATGGATAATGGTTATCAGCCAGATTTTGAACCCGCATGGATCTGTCTCCATGATAAACGATCGGAAGTAACGAGAAGAGATAGCATAGATATTGATCAAAATGGATTCAACATTATTTATACTTCCTTCTTAGGATTGACAACTTTTGGAGTATCGACTCAGGATGGAACGGCTATAGATGTCATGTCGTTTGCTGATGACACTGTTTCTGATAATAAATTTTGGAAAATGGGCGGTCAACTCGTAGATTACAACTCAGACTATGATGGTTTATACATGGGAAGAGCACTTCCTCCAGATGCGGGTGCTGGTGATCAAGTATGGTTTGTTGCTTTTGACTCAGTTCATGGTGTAATTTCTAATGCACCGGTTATCGAGCCCGGAGTTGAAGAAGCACAGGCGGCATTCGCTCTCGGCCAGAACGCTCCGAATCCGTTCAACCCGACAACCTCGATCAATTTCACCCTTCCCGAGGGTGATCAGGTAATGGTCGAGATTTACAACGTTTCAGGCCAGAAGGTTGATACACTGGTAAATGATTTCATGGATGCAGGTAAGCATTCGGTCGTTTGGGATGCTTCCGGATTATCCAATGGTGTATATTTCTACACCGTGAAGTCCGGTGATTTCTCAAAGACCATGAAGATGACACTTCTCAAATAAAACCCTTTCCAATATTTGTGAGTGTTCTTTTCGAGGAAAGCCCTGTTTAGAAAGCAGGGCTTTCCTGAATATAAATGATAATAATTCAATGTGAATCAGAATAAGAAAGAAGCATGTACTATGATGAGAATGATCCTGATGATTCTATTGCTGACCGGAACATCGTTTTCACCTGTTTTTGCTCTTGGGCGGCCGGAAATTGAGTTTAAAATCTTCCAGTTTCCACGTAACATGATACCCTGCATCGACGGTAAAACCAATGACTGGGACATTGTCGGAGAAGAATATACGTACCGGACGGATCAGCTCGATGGCACAACGGGCGGTTTCCCCGATGGTAAAGTCGATCCGAACGATATCGATGTAAAGGTTCGTGTCGGATGGGTCAAAGACTTGAACCGTCTCTACTTCCTCTATGAGGCGTATGACGATTACTGGGATTTCGGTATATTCGATGGCGGGGGTTACCAGAATGATATTTTTGAGATAATTGTTGATGGAGATATTTCGGGCGGCCAAATCATTCACAATGCTCAGATCAAGGACAGAATTGAGAACCATTTCCGCTATAGCGGTGTGCATGGCCAGAACTATCACATCTTTACGCCTCCGGTTAACAATCAGTGGTGCATTGTCTGGGGAAGCCAGCCCTGGATATGCAGATTCCCCTGGGCAAACTATACATATGATTATAATTTCAAGCCCGGCGAAAGCGGAAACCTTGTCTTAGAGTTCTGGATAACACCGTTCGATTACGCTCCTTATGACGGCCCGGAAAGATCGGTGATTTCCCGGCTCGAGGAAAATGTGATAATCGGCCTGAACTGGGCGATTCTGGATTTCGACAATGGGAAAAAGAATGGCATAGGTAACAGTAATCTGGCCCATGAAAGATCAGCGGTTTCCGAAGCTTCGGCACTCTGCGCTTTTCGCCTGATGCCGCTTGAAAAAAGTTTTGAGCCCGCAATCGAAGCCCGGTGGTCTTTCAAAATTATCGATATGGACAGGCGGCTGGTGTATTTCAAGGATGAATCTCTGGGTAACATTACAAGTTGGCTCTGGCACTTCGGCGATGGAGATACATCCACAGAGCAGTTTCCCATCCACCGGTATGAAAAACCGGGATTCCAATACACTGTCTGGCTCGATGTTGAGGGTCCCGATGGGAAATCCCGTCACTCAAAGCACTGGGATGTTATGCTAAAATAGCAGATTAGCGAATTTCATGGTAAGAATAAGAGCAGCAACTGGAGTCATACATCGCTACGAATAAGAGTAACAACTCCTTTATACTAATCAGGAGACACACCATGGGCAATAACAAATCGAGACGTTCGTTTTTCAAAACTGCGACTGCAGGAAGTGCATTTCTTGCTGCTGCTCCGAGTGCCCGGGCACAACGGAAACCTTTCAAACGGAACAGCCCTTCTTCGACAGACCTGATAGAGGTAGGTGTCATTACCTGCGGAGAGTACACCCATATTGATTTCGGCTGGGGTTTAACCATGAATCCTCCGCCGGAATCTTTTAAAGGAGGATACTGGCCGAGAATGACCGGCATGATCATGACCTACTGCTGGGACCCTGATCCGGTGGTCGCCGGGAATTTTGCCAGGCAAAATGACATAAAAGTTGCCAGGAATTACTACGATATGGTTGATAAAGTTGATGCGGTTATTTGCTCCGGTTTTTACGCTACAGGCTGGTGGCCCCAGCTTACGAAACCGTATCTCGAAGCAGGTATCCCCTGCCTCATCAATCGCCCCTTTGCCTTTTCCATGAAAGAGGCCAGGGAAATGATTGCGCGCTCGAAAAAACACAATGCGCTCATCTATGTGCCCTCCGCCTATGAATCACGCTATGAGACAGAACGCATGTTTAACAATGTGCTGGCAAAAATTGAAGAAGGTGCTCATATTCGCGGCGCGTATTGCCGAATTGCTGGGAATGAATATCCGGCGCATGGCGTTCACGGGCTGTATAATATTTACACGGCGCTGAAGCCGAAAGTTGTTGCTGCCAGTCTCCAGGCGAAAAGCTGGTGGGATTTCGGGACCGGATTCATGACCATGAAATGTGTACAGGATAACGGCCCTGAGTATTACATTGGTCTCCATGTAGTGGGCGTTCCCGGAGATTATTCTAATCTGCTGGTATTCACCTCGAAAGGGAGGCTCGAGGAGCATATTGAATTTGTCGGCGGCGAAAACAGAATATATAATCAGCTCAAGAACCACAATGCCACAAACATGTTTGCGTTCAATAAAATGCTCGTTTCCGGCGAAATGCCCCAGACCCATGATTTTATTCTTGATAAAACGAGGACATTTCTCACGGGATTCTACTCGCATTGCGAAAAGGACGGCCTTATGATAAACTGCGATGACCTGCCCGAAGACTGGCGTGCACCAGAGGTCCAACCTGATCATATTTCTGATGAAATTTTTAAATAGATAGTAATAAAAATAATGTTCTCTTCACAAAAAAGTCTGGTGAAAAAATGATAAGGTTCAAGAAGTAAGCTGTCAAGGGTCAACGCTAAGTGTTGATTTACAAGCCCTTGACAGCAACAAACGATATATTTCATTACAGGGTGTGTGAAAAAAGACTTTTTCACCGCCCTTATAAAGTTATAAAAACATGAAACGCTACGTAGACATAAAAAAATGGGGGAAATCGAGTAATATTAAAGAAACACTCTTATTCGTTTTAACAGGAGACACACCATGAGCAATAACAAATCGAGACGTTCGTTTTTCAAAACCGCAGTTGCAGGTAGTGCATTCTTTTCTTCAGTATCGGGAACTCATGCGCAGCAAAGAAAGTTTAAAAGGAAAAATCCGGCTTCAAATGAGATGATAGAGGTCGGTATAATCACCTGTGGTGATTATACCCACATATCAGCAAGCTGGGGCATATTTATGAATCCGCCAATGGAAGGACATCGCGGGGTAATGTGGCCGAAAGCGACCGGTATGGTTATGACAATGGTATGGGATCAAGACCCCGAAGCGGCTGAAAACTTTGGAAAGATGTACAATGTAAAAGTAGCGAAAAACTACTATGACATGGTGGATAAAGTAGACGCTGTGATATTCTCAGGCTTTTATGAGTGCGGTTGGTGGCCGCAGCTTACCAAACCATACCTTGAAGCAGGGTTGCCCTGCCTCATTAACCGTCCGTTCGCACTCTCTATCAGAGAAGCAAACGAGTTGATTGAGCGATCCAAAAAATACAACGCTCCCATTTATGTTCCCTCGGCATTTGAAACACGGCTCGAAACCACTCAGCTCAGAAGCGATCTGGTAAGATTGCAAAAAGAAGGTGCATATATTGTCGGAGCTTTTTCACATCAGACAACAGGAGAATATCCTGCTCATGGAGTTCATGGTATTTACGGTATGTATTCAATTTTGCACCCGAAACTAAAAGCCGTAAGCTTACAGGCGGATACATGGTGGAAATTTGAATCGGCTTTCATGACCTGGAGATGCGAACAGGAAAATAATAGAGACTATTATGTGGGCTTCAATATGGGGACGAGATCAAAATTAGCATGGAGAAAAGTTTTAACATCCAGGGGCACTATCCAGGATAATATTGATCCTGGCGGAGATATTTCCACTCGTTTTTTAACACATAATTATCCCAACCTGTTTCAGTTTGAAAAAATGATAGAAACCTGTGAAATGCCTCAAACACATGATTTCATTATGGGAAAAACAATAGCATTTCTTGCCGGTTTTTATTCTCATTGTGAAAAAAACGGCCTGATGGTAAATTGCAGTGACCTGCCGGAAGACTGGCGTGCACCAGAGGTACAACCGGACCGTATTTCAGATGAAATTTTCAGGTAATACTATAATGGTTCCGTAAGCTTTGCTTACAGGAAGAAAGAGATAACCGGTACTCAATTGAAATAAAAAACAGATGCTATAAAAACGTATGTAACGATATAAATGAACCATATGCACGGTTGCCTCGACAGCCGAATATTATGGAGTTTTATGTCTCAGAATTATGAAAATTATTTTTAGAAAAAGGTGAACAAAATAATTATGATACGAAGAACATTTCTTAAATACTCAGGTTCAGCAGCTGTCAGTATCTCATCAGGTGCTGTACTACCAAAATTGTGTTCCTGTAGTCAAAAAACCTCAATTACGGGACAACCTAACATTCTTCTTATCGTCGTAGATGATGCGGGATGGAACGATTTTGGATACCACGGTTCTGAAATCAAAACACCAAACATTGACAGGATGGCTCATGAAGGTGTCGAACTCGATCAATTCTATGCTTATCCTGTCTGCACACCGACATGGGCAGCACTTTTAACCGGTAAACCGCCAAGCCGCAGCGGTGTTGTCACAGCGATCGGAGCAGATACCGACCCGCCTTTACCCCGCGATGCGGTAACTGTTGCGGAACTGCTCGGAAAACAGAGATACGACACAGCTATTACCGGCAAGTGGCATCTCGGGAACTCCTTGGATGTGAGCCCTCTCAGCTATGGTTTTAACCGCGCTCACGGTTTTTTTGGATCATGGGTCGATATATACACGCACCTGACACAAAAAAATAAAATAACCTGGCACCGTGACGGTGAATTCATCGAGGAAAAAGGTCATGCTACCGACCTTAGAGAGAAGTGTTTTGATAATCTTAGCATCAGTTCCATTATTTTAAAAAAGTGCTCTTAACGTTCTGGATACTCACGATGGATGTGATAACATATGTCCGGCAGCCACTGGAGAAATCAAATGTTTTCGTTCCATTTGACTTTTTCAGATTTAATTGAAATTACACGTATATAAAACATAGAAAAAGGCTATTGTTCAGTCATTGAGTTAACTATAACCTAAAATGAATTTGATATGGAGATAGTATCATAAAAGAGTTACACAGAAAATCCGGAAACGCTTTTTAAAAAACAATCAAAGTTTAACAAGGAGAACCATAAAGTCGAAGGAACCATCACAACGCTTATTTTTCGGCTCAGCACTTGAAGGAGCCGCAACTTTAAAAACAACCAAAGTTTAACAAGGAGAACCATAATGTCGAAGAAACCATCACGACGATCATTTTTCGGCTCAGCACTTGCAGGAGCTGCAACCCTGTCAGCAGCATCGACTGCCAATGCAAAACCTACTCCATTCCGCCGTAAAAGCCCATCCTCGCTCGAGATGATTGAAATAGGTGTTATCTGCACTGGCGGTTATAATCACATGAATACAATGTGGCATGTCTATATGAATCCCCCGCTCAAGGATTATGCAGGAGGGTACTGGCCACGTTCAACTGGCATGGTGGCGACAATGTGCTGGGATCCGAACCGTGAGTATGCCGAAGAATGGTCAAAGAGAAACGATGTGAAGATTGTCGACAACTACTACGATATGGTGGATAAAGTGGACGCTGTGATTCTGGCAGACTATGAAAGTTGCGGTTGGTTCCCGCAGCTCACAAAGCCTTATCTCGAAGCAGGAATTCCGAGCCTGATCAACCGTCCCTTCGCCCTGAAGCTCGAAGATGCTGTCGAAATGATAGAGCGCTCTAAAAAATACAACACCCCCATTTTCGTGCCATCCGCTTTTGAATCACGATACGAAGTGGTCCGTCAGAAGAACAACCTGAAACTACTCCTCGAACAGGGTGCTCTGATAAAAGGGGCGTTACAAAATAATGGTTCAAGCGAATATGCCGCACATGGCTGTCATGGTATCTATAACCTTCACGAGGTTCTTGAGCCGGAAGTGAAAGCAGTTGGTTTCCAGACCGATAATGTCTGGCGTGAATATAAAGCCGCTATGATGACCTGGCGATGTGGACAGGAGAATGGCCATGATTACTTTGCCTGTGTACAGATGGGAGGCGGCTATAGATCTATGGGCTCGCAGCTTATCATAACGAGCAAGGGGCGTCTGTTCGAACATTACGACCGTGCAGGAGGAGTATACGAGCAACTCAGGTGGCATAACTATCCCGGCCTTTTCAATTTTGCGAAAATGGTCGAGACACGTAAAATGCCCCAGACCCATGAGCTTATACTCGCGAAAACAAAGACGTTTCTAACCGGTTTTTATTCGAATCTGGAAAAAAACGGACAGATGGTCAATGTCGCCGACCTCCCCAAGACTTGGCGTGCACCTGACTGGGAGCCGAACCGGATGAAAAGTGTCAAGTTTGACTGATCTTGTGCCGGAGCCAGGCCGTATTTCCGATAAACTGTTTCAATGGGTCGGCGTTAAAATTAATTAAGTTCTGAGTTCCGGAATATTTTTGGTAAACAGAAGAGAATGGTTAAATTGAAAAG
>AQSL01000094.1 GCA_000403035.1 Candidatus Latescibacter anaerobius SCGC AAA252-E07
ATTTATTTTTATTCTCTTTATTGGCCGTCCCTTGACAGCTCATTACCCAAAATGAAAGGGTTTTTCACCAGACTTTTAAAATTCACTGTTTTTTTTCTTGTAATGGGAGGGTCGGTGGTTCGAATCTCTCCATCGGCTCCATGATAATGGCGGGAAATTTAAGGATTTACGGAGCAGTGTAAATCCTTTTTTTTGTTTAAAAAAAACGATTTGTACTTAGTTGCCCCTGAAAAATAATCTGTTATCATCTTTTGAATGGTAATAGTGTCATCAACAATCAATATCTTTCTCACAATAAAACTTCCGAACATAATGGTGTTTATATATGCAACGTTATTTTGTGTCTTTGGGTTTTTTCATTTCCCAGTGATATTTTTTATAAAATGCATTTAGTTTTGGCGTTAACAACCAGCAACGGTGGTATTTCCCGGGCTTCAATACTCCCATGGGTTTAACCAGCTTAACAGAAAAGAGGGATTTTTCAATGTGCTCACATTGCATAACATTGTCTTTACAGATATATAATGTCGGGCTTTTGAAACCAGTCAGAGGGTATGGAACTCCGGAAAAATTATAGGGACATTGATTTGCAAGACTGCTTAATACCTGGTAGAAGTCGAAAATTTCTTTTAAATTCAGACCAATTGTCAACACCTCAACTGCCAGCTTGTTGAACGCATTTTCCTTTACCAGAACATTCATTTGGTCCACAACATCACTCCCCAGCTGAGGTATGTCGAACAAACCGCTTTCTTTTTGGAGAAAAGTATCGGCAACCAAAACAATATTTGCCATTGTCGCAGGCCATTCACTGCCGGTGATAAAATCTTTTACACCCATATTATATTCACAGAGAAAACGAATCGATTCCATGACATCGGAACTTAGTTTGAGATTTTCCAGGGACAAATACCCGTTTCGATTTGCATCCCAGTAGAGTTCGAACCAATCCTCTTCAGGCGCTTTCAGAATTTTGTCGATACCGGTTAAAGCGCCAAAATTATGGAATAGAGCGACCTTGCAGATTTCAAGCAGCTTTTCCGTATCATTGCCCGTAACATCTGCATATTTTTCTGATCTGGCGAGGGCCAGTGTAAACAGCACAATATTAAGGGAATGATTATAAAATAATGTTGATTTCTTATTCTTTGCAGAATCGCACATAAATTTCATTTTATACATTGTCAAGGTGATATTTTCTTCAGAAAGGATTTCATCGATGAAACTTTCAATATTTTCACCGATTTGAGATAATAAACCGCGAAAAACTTTCGTCTCTTTCCGGTGTTTGAATATCTCGGTCATTTCTTCCTTGATTTCATTGCGGAATGTTCGGATAAGTTTGGGGCTTCTTTTGACTTTGAATAATAATTCCATCTTAGGATTTGATTCCCGAAGCCGCAAGAGCCGTATAATACGATCCGGTGAAATTTCTGTCCCTTTTGTATAAAGAGTGCCTGAAGAGGTTGTAAGGTCTTCGGCTAATTCCATGCCTTCCAGAAAAACCTCCAGTTCGTTTGGTCTATAGCGGGCTAATTGCATGATTGCATCTATTCCGCTTAAATCGATAGTATCTTTATCTAAAGAAAAAAAATCATCCTTATTCATTGGGATAACCTTTTCAATTAAAGAAACAATTTGTAAAAAAATTCTATTTGTCTAAGTATATTTACCGGGCAATCGAATGTCAAGACGATACTATTGAGAATTTGTAATATCTAAAATATTTCTTTATGGAGATATCCGGTAATAATAGTAAGAATCGTGGTTTCCCCTCACCCGTTCAAGCATGGAATCGTTTCCCTTCGACAGAGCATTTCGAGGAAATCCTAACATACTCATAGAAGCAAGCGGGAGAATTTTTGCAGCATCACGCCTTTTTACACTTTTTACCTTTTTTTGTTATAAATAACTGAACGTAATGCCTATATTTTTTCATAAGTAGAAAGATACTCTCTTGAAAATTATAACAAAGGGATTTTTTTACGAGAATATGATTTTTTACAGTTTATATTGCTGTCATCGTTCTCGTCGACCAGAAGGAAGGGCATTGAAATGAATGCATTGCAATGAAACCCGACAACTTAAATCCCAATCCGGATAGTTGTTTTCAGGAGGATACATAAAAATGATGACAAAAAAGCTCATTATCACAACACCATTACTGCTTACCGTATTGGTGATTGCCGTTCCGTTTGCATGTGAAGCGGATGAATGGGAATATGGAGAGGGTTTCAAAGAGGAACTGCTTTATCTGCATTCGGTAATCAATTATGATTTCGATCCCGACTGGCACCAGCAATGGGAAAAAGAATTGATGCGGGGTAACGGTGTACAATTCAGTTTCGGAAGCATTGGGAAACGTGAATTATTGAATTACGAGGAATGTATCATTAACCAGTCTCTGGGTGACGGATGGTGGGTTCAAATGGATTTGAGCCGTTACGACAGCCGTCACGAAGACAAAGACAGGTTTATACGATATCTGGAGTTTCAAAAGAAGATTTTCGGGAATGTTTCTCTGTGTGTTTCAAGTGATATTAAACATGAAAAAGCCGAAATTGACGGCGCCTTTGGGTTTATGGTAACGGATGACAATCGTGAAAAATATTCGCGGATACAGTTTTCCTGGGACGATCTTATCTACGACGAGAGAAACAAAAAAAAGGGAGATACGAAACGATTTCCTTTCGGCGCCCGGTGGCTTATCCGCTGGGGAGGTGAAAAGTGGACAATTTTCAGCGAGGGGAAATACACAAACGGATTCAGCCGTGATTTCTTAAACATGAAAAAATCTCCGGAGTATTATCATCAAGAACAGCAGATAAATCATGCAGACTGGAAATTCACGTACTTTGTAACGGGAGATACACGAATAGAAGCCAACATTGCTCATTATCATTTCAGTGAAAATCAGTTGTATTACCGACTTGAGAATAACTACTCGTACTTTAACGAGATAAACCGTTTCACCCTGCGGTATCTGTTTCCTGCAGGTATGTTCGACCAGCTCCGGCTGGAATTACATGCTTTAAGGCAGTATTCACGTGCCGACGGTTATAAAAATTACCGTTATAAGCGTCATGAATACCTGCCGGCGCTATTTGCGAAACGGAACGTGCGGAAACATACGCTCGAACTCGGTTATTTCAGTTCCGCGTATGATTGGGATTATGACGATTTGCAGGAATTATATGATTACAGCAGGACTGATTATATCGATAAAATAAAATGCGGATGGACGTATCATTTCACGGATAAATCACGCATACACCTCTCAATCAGTCATGTTCTGGAGCTGAAACGTTTCGGCGGCGGATGCGGACAGTTCATGATGTTGTTTTAATGCATAACTTACTGATGGATAAGCTATCTCAAAAGTATCGACCGAACACTAACCGCTGCGGGCTTTCTTTTTCCCCCCCGCCAGCACGGCAGCCATCTCAACCGCCTCGATCATGCTCAAGGGGCTCGCAATCCCTTTCCCCGCAATATCAAAAGCAGTGCCGTGATCAACGGATGTCCTGATAATGGGAAGACCGAGCGTAGTGTTGACACCCCCGATTTCACGTGCGCTCTCTCTGAATTTGAATCCGGCAAGTTTAAGCGCGATATGCCCCTGGTCATGGAACATGGCGACGACACCGTCGAATTCGCCGCTGTATGCCCTCGCAAAAACCGTGTCCGGTGGCAGAGGCCCGGTAATATGTATACCTGCTGCTTTCATTTTCTCGACTGCCGGGAGGATTTCCTCGATTTCTTCCTTTCCGAAAAGCCCGGATTCCCCGGCATGGGGATTGAGTCCGCTCACGGCAAGCTCCGGATGTTGTATGCCCAGAAGTATCAATGCATCATGCATAAGCGATGTTACCCGTACGATTCTTTCTTGTGTTATCATATCGGGCACGTGACGGATTGCAGTGTGGGTAACAACATGGATTACCCTGAAATTCCCGAGCGTTAGCATCATGGCGATATCTTCCGCCCCGGCGAGCGACTGGTAAAACTCGGTATGCCCCGGGTAATGATACCCCGCCATGTTGAGCGATTCTTTGTTAATCGGTGCGGTTACCACGGCATCAATATCGCCGTTCAGGGCAAGCTGCGCCGACAGTTCGATACAGAGCGCCGCCGCTTGACCACAGCTTTTATCGAGTATTCCGTAACCCGCGGGAACATCGATGGATGTTTGGGGTATAAGTAATTGAAGTGTTTTTTCTTTCTCGTTAAAGGTCCGGGGTGAATCGATTATTCGTAGTTCACAATCAAGATCGAGAAGCTTTCTATCCCTGATAAAAGGTTCGGGATATCCAATAACTACCATGTGGGCTGCGTTATTTGCACGTTCCGAATATACTGTTTTAAGAATAATCTCCGGCCCGATTCCGGAAGGGTCGCCCATGGTGAGCGCACACAGAGGCTTGTTCATGGTAATCTCACTTGAAATTTTTCGGATGTACATTTTCTCAGCGAATAATATACACAAATTATCGAGGATTTAAAAGCTTTGAGGGAAAAATCGTTGTTGAATCACATCTTTTTTTCGTGGTTTTTCTGCGGAAAGCCGATTACCGGAAATTTTAATCCTGTACCTTACCCTTTGAACATGCCGGAGATGAACATTTTAGATTGCCGGGAAACTGAATTATACCTTGCTTCAGAACAAGAAAAATCCATATATTTGTACAATTAACTTTTTTACTGGTGTACTATGTGGAGGTGACTATTTGACTGCCGGAAAAATAAATAAAATTGTTGCCGCAGCAATTTTTCTCATAATGCTTGTTATATACTTGATGACTGCAGCTCCTACCATTTCGTTCTGGGACTGTGGTGAATTTGTCACCTGCGCCTATATCATGGGCATACCTCATCCCCCCGGATCGCCGCTGCTATCGCTCATAGGCAGGGTGATGTCGATTATACCGTTTTATGATCTTCGCGGCTACGGTGTGGGAGAAATAGGGTACAGGGTGACACTGATCGATGTGCTTCTCGGCGCGTTGACGGTGATGCTTACCTACCTTGTTATGGTTAAGCTTATCCATAAATTCCGGCCTGCCACAGGCAGGATACTCGATGAATCCGTGGTCATGTTCAGCGCTGCAGTTACAGCGTTTATGGTAGGATTTTCGGACGAGTTCTGGAATAATGCGGTTGAAATTGAAACCTATATGCCGAGCATATTTATGTCGATATTCTGCGTATGGCTTGCCCTTCGCTGGAATGAACGGAAGGATGACCCCGGGGCGGTAAAATACCTGTTCCTGTCGGCATACATCATCGGACTCGGCAACGGGGTACATCTTGCCGTACTCCTTATTGCGCCGACTATTTTTCTTTTTGTAGTATTCTCAAAACCAGTCTGGTTTGCCAATTCGAAGCTCTGGATTTACAGTATTGTTTTCCTTCTTGGCGTTGCGTTCATCATGGTCATTGCAGGACTGGCCATGCTCTATTTTTTCATGGCGGTTTTTGCCTTCATTGCCCCATTCATAATCTACAAAATGTATATCGCACAAAAGGATATCTGGAAAGTGACTTTTCTTGGTATGATACTCTGTTTTTCGCTCTACATCATCGGGTATTCAGTCTATCCCACAGTTATGATCCGTGCCCAGAAGAAGCCGGCAATAAACGAAGGGAATCCCGATAACTGGAAACGGTATAAACTGTACATGGAACGTGATCAATACGGCCAGGAGAACATGTATACCGGCATGTTCACCAGAAAAGCCGGATTTAAATACCAGTTCGGTTTTATGTACCTCCGCTATCTCATTCAACAGTTTCCAAAATGGGGGCCGTCGTTATCATTTACTTTTGAAAACGACAGAACTCCGGAATCACGTGCTGAAAACGGTGATATTATCCGGCATGAGGTCTTCCTGTCGGTATTTCTTCTGTCAATTCTGTTGTATGGATTATATACCCATGGCAGGGAAGACTACAGAATGCTTGTCCCGCTTATTCTCTTCTTTATCGCCTCTTCTGTGGGTCTCATCCTCTACCTGAACATGGAAAATCCCCAGGTCCGTGAGAGGTCGTATTTTTTCCTCGGGTCATTTCAGATAATCATGGTATGGATAGGCATGGGAATATTCGGAGTAATCTCTGATATTATCGACTGGATCAGGGAAAAGGGGAAATCAGGTTTGACAGTGCCGGCGACGATTATACTGTATATTATTTTTAGCACACTGCCGCCGACCGCTGTTTTATCGAATCACATCGATCCCGATTTTACGAATTACGAGGCGCATAACAGAACCGGCGACTGGGCTCCGAGGGATTATGGATACAATATCCTTGTTTCGTGCGAAAAGGATGCTGTTCTTTTCACGAACGGCGATAATGACACGTTTCCGCTCTGGTATCTCCAGGAAGTCGAGGGATTTCGGAAGGATGTACGGATTATAAACCTCAGTCTCTTAAATACCAGTTGGTACATTATTCAGATGAAACATGAGGGCAAGACAATCCCGATAGAATATTCCGATAATCACATTGAGAATGTACTCTGCGGTAGTGATGAGAATGCTTTACGGCAGAGGATATGGCCCGCCGATGGGAAAGAGGTGACCGCAGCCGGTATTACCTGGAGGCTTCCCCCGCATATTGCCTTTGATGAGGAAAACGGAATGCTCCGTATACAGGATGTCATGACAGCCAACATAATACAATGGGTGAACTGGAGCCGTCCGATATATTTTGCCGTTACCGTAGCGGATGCAAATAAAGCCGGGCTCCAGGATTACCTTTCCATGGAAGGCATGGTGTACCGGCTCGTAAAAACAAAGGCACAACCAGGTGAATCACTTGTCGATGCAGAGGTGCTGAACGAAAATGTATTTGAAAAATACCGGTACCATGAACTTTCCGATCCCGGTGTATATAAGCCGCCGAATACACTGAAACTTGTAACGAATTACTTTATCGGATTTGCCCAGCTTGCCGAACGTTATGCAATAAGGGGTGACAGTGAAAATGCGGTCAGGGCTACCCGGGGAGCAATTGAAAAAACACCGAATGATCTTGGGAAACGGCTGCTTTTGTACCAGATTCTTGCATCGAATAACATGAATGACGAACTTAAAGAGTTTCTCGATCGGGAAATTTCATCGGAACAGTTTCTCAACGCTGAAGAAGGGACATGGGAGGATCGTTTAAAAACCGCCGTTTTCCTGAAAATTGCCGGAGAAAACGAGAAGGCCGATTCTATTGTCACGAAAGAAAGGGAACGATTACAACTCGTTACGTTCGATGCGCAGTATCTTTTTGGCACAAAACTGCTTGAATTGACCCTTTATGATCAGGCATACGAATATTTCAATGATCTTATTGTTGAAGATCCCGATAACGTTAAGTTGTGGGAAATGCTGACAGCAGCAATGTATGTGACCGGACGGTACGATGAGGCCCTTGAAACCGCCGACAAGCTTCTTGAAATGAATCCGAATGATACATCGGCACAGCAAACCCGTGACTTAATCAATCAACTGATTACGGATAAAATAAAGGGCGATTCAATCGATGTGAGGAACAAACGGTAGTGAATTCAGGAAAAATGAACACCGTGGTCGCTATTGCGATATTCATGGCAATGCTTTCTGTATACCTCCTTACCGTTTCTCCTGCAATTTCATTCTGGGACAGTTCTGAATTCATAACCTGTTCTTATATCATGGGGATCCCGCACCCCCCCGGTTCGCCGCTTCTTACCCTTTTGAGCCGGGTTATGATGATAATCCCATTCTATGATTTCCGCGGGAGCGGATTTGAAAGTATCGCCTACCGTGCGAACCTGCTTGCTGTGCTTCTTGGGGCTTTAACTGTCATGCTTTTCTATCTGATAACGGTCAGGCTCATCACCCGTATAGCGCCTTTTACCGGAGCATTCAGGCATGACTGTTTCATCATGTTCTGCGCACTCGTGACCGCATTTCTGGCCGGATTTTCACACCAGTTCTGGGAGAATTCGGTAGAAATCGAAACCTATATGCCGGCTCTTTTTATCTCGATGCTGTCCCTTTTTCTTGTGCTCACATGGGAGAAAAACAAACACGATCCCTATGCGCTGAGATATCTTTTCCTTGCAGTGTATATCATTGGTCTCGGTATGGGGATACACCTTTATGTGCTGCTGGTTGCTCCTGCATTGTTCTTCCTGGTAATAACTGCGAAACCTTCCTGGTTTTCAAGTTTAAAGATGTGGCTGATATTGAGTGCCGTTATCGGCGGTCTTCTCCTTGCCGGGTATTTCTTCGGGAGAGGATTCATCATCGTTGCCATGATATTCATTTCGCTTGCCGGCCCGTTTCTATTTACGAGATTAAAGCGTACTATCCGGCCGGTATGGAAGAACACCATGCTTGTGATGTTATTATGCCTGTCGCTTTATGCAATCGGACAATCGGTGTATCCGACCACAATGATCAGAGCCGCTAAAAATCCCGCAATCAATGAGGGTAATCCTGACACCCGTGAACGTTACAGCGAGTATCTTAACCGGAGCCAGTATGGCCAGGGAAACATGTTCGCAGATATGTTTCATCGGAATGCCTCTTTCAAATACCAGTTCGGCTATATGTATTTCAGGTACCTTATCCAGCAGTTTCCGAAATGGGGTCCCTCGATGAAAATGACCTTTACCAATGACAGGTCACCCAATAATTCGGGCAGGAGCGTTTCGGTCGAGAAGGAGGTTTTCCTGCCGGTAATTCTTGTGTTTCTTCTGCTGTACGGATTATATTTTCATTTCAGGAATGACAGAAGGCATTTCGGTGTTTTTTTCCTCTATTTTGTCGCATCATCAATCGGGCTTGTCCTCTATCTTAACATGAAAAATCCTCAGGTAAGGGAGCGTGATTATTTCTTTATGGGTTCGTTTCATATCATGATGCTGTGGATCGGCATCGGGATGTATGGTGTTATTTCCCTTGTGCGGAACAGAATAAAAGGCAGGATTTCAATGCCGGTTACCCTGCTTTTGGTTCTGGTATTCGGGACGCTTATCCCGGCAGGGGTATTCTCCAGGCACATCGACCCTGACTACAGTAATTTCCAGCTGCATGACCGTTCGAAAAACCTGATACCGTTCGATTATGCCGTAAATATGCTCGAGTCGTGCGAAAAAAATGCCGTGCTTTTCACTCACGGCGACAATGACACCTATCCCTTATGGTACGTACAGCATGTCGAGGGGATACGAACGGATGTGGCAGTGATAAATCTAAGCATCCTGAATGCTCCCTGGTATATCAAGCAGTTACGGGACGGTGAAACGCAAATCCCGGTTGCTTATTCCGATGATTACATTGACGATATTCTCGGTGGTAATTCGCTGCGCTCGTATAAATCTCTTCTCTGGACACCGTACCCGAAAGAGGTTACTGTCGCCGGACTGACATGGAACATGCCGCCCACCTATCTCACAAGCGACAGGAAAAACGGCGTTCTTTCCGTTTCAAGCGTTATGATAATCCATATAATAGGGGAGGTAAACTGGAAACGTCCTGTCTATTTCAGCAGTTATGTCGATCCCGCCCGTATGATAGGACTTCTGGAATATATGTCCATGGAAGGGATGGTATTCCGCCTTACACAAGAAAAATCTCCCGACGGAAACTATTATGTTAAAGTCGCCGAACTGGAAAAAAATATATACGGCACTTACCGTTACCGCGGCGTTACAGATACTGAAGTATACAAATCGCAGGAAACCGTAAACATTCTGCAAAATTATTTTATTGCTTTTGTTGAATTGCTCGACAGGTATGCGGAAATGGGAAAGAATGATGATGCGCTCAGGGCGGCACGAAACGCGTATGAATTCTCACTCGATGAACCTGCAAGATTGGAGCTTATTAAAACAGTTCTCCGTGAAAAAGGGCTGGAAAAAGATATTGATACGATTTTCGGTGCCCAATAAAAAAATTTTCTTTATTATATTGTATTAACCACAGATGAGCACGGATACTCACAGCTCATACTGTAAAATATATGGTTCATAACTCATAGAAATGGTATATTGGTTCGGATTGTAACAAAGAGAGTGTAATAAAAAATAAGTACTTGTTACGTAATATCCCAACACTACACCCGAACTCATCCCCTAACCCCGCTATGATAAAAGTCAAGAGGTAAGTTAAAAAATAATATAGTTATTAATGTACTACTTCTATTGAAGCTGTTTTAACGTAATAAACAGCAAAAAATTATTTCGGAACGGTTGCGTTTATGGAAGAGAAAACATCACAGGAAACGGTCAATATCTATGCTTCGGGTATTATCGGAAGAATGCGTAAGATACTGCATGAAAAAGGGCTTAGGGTTCTGGTCAGGAAATCGTGGATGTTTGCATGGCGTTTTCTGTATTCACGTATATTGTTACAATTCAGATCGCAGGAATATTTTAATTATAGAGACTGGAACTACGCTTGCTTTTATCATGTGTACAATTTCACCTGGGATAACGAGCGTTCTGTTGAGATTCCCATAGTTTTAAAGAAACTTGAATCATACGAGGGCAAGAGAATACTGGAAGCGGGGAATGTGTTATCTCACTATTGCGAGGTGAAATGGGATGTTGTGGACAAATTCGAAGAGGGAACCGGTATCATACACTGTGATCTGGTTGATTTCCGGCCGGAAAAAAAATATGATCTCATCGTCAGTATTTCAACCCTGGAGCATGTCGGTTACGATGACGATGTAAAGGACCCCGGCAAAATCATTGAAACGGTCGAGAATCTGAAGAAAAACTGCCTGAACCCGGGCGGCGAAATGATGTTTACCATGCCGCTGGGGTACAACACATTTCTGGGCGAGCTCCTTTTTGCCGATAAACTCGGTTTTGATGAAAAATATTATCTTAAACGAAGTTCAAAAAGGGAATGGATAGAAGTTGTGAAAGAAAAGCTCGGTGATGTTACCTACGGAACAACCTATATTGAGGCAAGCGCAATTGTCATAGCCGGGTTTAAATGTCCCGGGGAGAATCCGGGTTAACGACAATCATTTTTATATATTCGGAGGCACATGAGTTCAGAACCGTATAGTACCAGGTCAAATTTAGAGAAGAAACAATCAGGGTCGAGAGTAGTAACCTTTGTGTCGTCCCGTTTTTTCAGAATTGTCATTTCTGCCGGTTTTCTCCTGTATATGTTCTCTATGTTTGAATTTGGAGAGATAGTTTCAGGTATACTGTCGGCACACCGGGATTTATTTGTGTATGCTGTGGCGCTCTTTATTGCAAGCGGTGTCATGGGAGCCTTGCAGTGGGGTGTTATTCTTAGATTTCACGATGTAAACCTTCCGTTCTCAGGAACTGTGTACCGTTATTTTATGGGACTGTTTTTTAATTTTGTTTTGCCCGGATTTGTTGGTGGTGATGTTATTCGCGTTTACAAGACGGCAGTCGTTTCCGGACGTGCCACACGGGCGTTTTCATCGACTCTTGCAGACAGGGTTTTCGGGCTTCTGGTACTCGTTTTATTCAGTTTTTGTGCGGTTATTTTTATGCCTATCGAACCTGCATACAAAGCTCTGCCGGCAGCGGTTATTATGTTCCTTGTGCTTATCGGATTTGTATGTATTTTTGTGTTCAAACCTGCGGGGAGATTTCTTTACAGGGTTTTCGGAAAGTACATGCCGGATGGAATCGTTAAAAAGCTCCGCGCGGTCTACATGGAGATGCACGAGCTTACCAGGTCGCCCGCGACACTGTTGACTGTTGTAATACTGTCCTTTTTCATCCAGTTTTTGAGAATAGCCGTTCATTACGTGTGCGGACGAGCTGTAGGAATTGACCTCGGTTTCGGCTATTTTGCCCTTTTTGTGCCGTTGATGGCAATTATGGCGAGTCTGCCGATTTCTATCGGCGGGTTCGGTGTGCGTGAAGCTTTTGCGGTAGTGCTTTTCAGCGCAGTAGGACTCGATGAGGAGATAGTTCTTTCGTATTCCCTGCTGGCAACATTTGCCGCTTTTATCGGTTCAATACCGGGAGGAATAGCGTTTGCCCTGAGCGCCGGAGAAACACGGAAGACTGTGGTGTAGTTTATACATTTAGCTGCTTATTAAGTTTAAACAGTTTCAATAGAATTATTAC
>AQSL01000095.1 GCA_000403035.1 Candidatus Latescibacter anaerobius SCGC AAA252-E07
ATGACCACCGGGAACTGATAAAAAAGAACCTGGATATTCTGGAGTCATGATTTTCTTTGTTTGCATCCTTTCCGGTGAATAAACAGGGTGTTTTTTTAAATATTTTTTAAAACCATAAGAAACTGTAATTATGCACAACAGAAAAATTGCAAAGCGGTATGCGAAAGCTTTCCTTCATGAAACAATGGACACAGAAAAAATTGATGTCCTGACTGATGAGATGAGGTCATTTGTTTTGGCTCTGGAATATGACGAAAAGATAAAAGAATTCTTTGTAAGCCCTGTAAATTCCAAGGAAGTTAAAATAAAAATCATGAAAGCCCTCATCGATAAACTTGGATTTTCTTCATATTTATTTTCACTGACTGAGATTCTCATAAAAAAAGACAGAATGGCTATTATTTCCGATGTTTATGAAGAACTTCAAGATGTTTCAGATAAGATTCACGATCGTGTAAGAGTAAAAGTGACCACTGCTTACGAGCCCTCAATCGAGGATATTGAAGAAATATCACAAAAAATAAGCACCTATTTCGAGCATAAGGCTATTATTGAAAGACAGATTGAAAGCAAGATTATCGGAGGTTTTATCCTCGAGGGTGAGGGCAAGGTAATTGATATGAGTGTCAAACGCCAGATAGAAAAGGCTCTATCGGAAATCTGAACAGAAAGATAATGTAAGTATTTTTTAACATAAAATTTTAAATATGGAGGCGGAAAGCAGAAAGAATGAATATTAAACCTGAAGAAATAAGCTCCGTCATACAAAAGCAAATACGCGAATTTAAAATCGAGGTTGATGTCGAGGAGGTCGGGACTGTCATCCATATCGGGGATGGAGTCGCTCGTGTCTACGGTCTCCAGAACTGTGTTTATTCCGAGCTTATCGAGTTTCCAAACGGTGTGTTCGGTATGGCTCTCAATCTCGAGGAAGAAAATGTCGGATGTATTCTTTTCGGTTCCAATTCGCTTGTCAAGGAGGGTGATAAGGTCAAAAGAACCGGGCGAGTAATGTCGGTACCTGTCGGTGAAAATGTTCTGGGGAGAGTTATAAATCCTCTCGGACAGGCTGTTGACGGAAAAGGTGAGATCAAGTCGGAACTTACCAAGCCGATTGATATTAAAGCTCCCGGTGTGATTCAACGTCAACCGGTCAAAGAACCGTTACAAACCGGTCTCAAGTCGATCGATTCTATGGTGCCGATCGGCCGTGGGCAGCGCGAGCTCATTATCGGAGACCGTCAAACCGGCAAGACCGCGATTGCTATCGACACCATAATAAACCAGAAAAATACGGATGTAATCTGCATATATGTTGCGATCGGCCAGAAGATGTCAACCGTTGCGAACGTTGTGTCCGCACTTGAGGAAGCCGGCGCTATGGAGTATTCTATCGTCGTTCTTGCAAGCGCTTCCGAACCGGCGCCGATGCAGTATATTGCCCCGTTTTCCGGAGCGACAATTGGTGAATATTTCCGTGATAACGGAAAACATGCATTGATTATTTACGATGATCTTTCAAAACATGCCGCAAGCTGGCGTCAGGTTGCACTTATTCTTCGACGTCCTCCCGGAAGGGAAGCTTATCCCGGAGACGTTTTTTACCTGCATTCAAGACTTCTCGAACGTGCCGCGAAATTAAGCGATGAATTGGGGGGTGGATCCCTTACCGCTCTGCCGATCATCGAGACGCAGGCAGGAGACATATCGGCATATATTCCAACGAATGTTATATCCATTACCGATGGTCAGATATACCTTGAATCTAAACTGTTTTATTCAGGATTCCGACCCGCTATCAATGCCGGTTTATCCGTTTCACGTGTGGGTGGCAATGCCCAGATCAAGGCGATGAAACAGGTGGCCGGGCAGTTGAGGCTCGACCTGTCTCAGTACCGTGAGCTCGAGGCGTTTGCCAAATTCGGTTCCGATCTCGACAAGACTACTCAGGATCAGCTGCGGCGCGGGCAGGTCATGATGGAACTTTTGAAGCAGAACCAGTATTCGCCCTTACCGGTTGAAAAACAGGTCGTGATACTGTTCCTTGGTGTTCAGGGGTATCTGGATGATGTTTCGATAGAGGATATCCAAAAATTCGAGGCAGACTTTATCAAGTTTATGGATTCCGAAGGTAAGGATATTCTGGAAACGATTAAAAATGAAAAAGTATTGAGCGATCAAACCCTGAGTTCGCTCATGAAACTTATAGAAGAATTCAAATCAACATTTGTGTCGAAGTAGCGGGTTTATTTAAAATATTTTAAACCGCGCTATATGTGAAAATCAAGGGTATTTCGTTTTTTTCATTTCTCGAGCAGAGAACTGATTGCTTTTACGGAGAAAAGAATGGCAACGATACGTGAGATAAAGCACCGTATACTGGCGGTAAAATCTACCCAAAAAATTACCAGGGCGATGCAGATGGTCGCCGCTGCAAAGCTGCGCCGTGCACAGGAAAATATTTTGAAAGCACGGCCGTATGCGATTGAAATTGATAACATTATCGAGCAGGTTGCTTTAAGAACCAAACGTGATCTTCACCCGCTCCTGAAAGAAAGGGTGAACGGAGGGAAGGTTCTTTTCGCAATTGTCACAGCAGATTCCGGATTATGCGGAGGTTTCAATTCGAATATCATAAAAACGGCTCGCTCCTATATTAATGAACATTCGGATGAGGAGATAGATGTTTTCTCTATAGGAAGGAAAGGACGCGATTTCTTTGTTAAAAATGGTTTCAATGTGGTGGGTGAAAAAGTGATGTTTTTTAATTCGCTGAAATATGCCGATTCCGTGCAGGCAATTTCCAGAATAAAAGACTTGTTTTTAGGGGGTAAATATAAGCGGGTGGATGTTATCTATAACCAGTTTAAAAGTGCTATTCAACAGTTAATAACAACAAAACAGATACTGCCTCTTATTCCTGCGGAGCCTGAAGAAGTTGCAAATCCTATAGATTATATTTATGAACCGGATGAATTTACTATCCTGGAAAAATTCATCCCCTATCATCTTGAGGTGCAGATGTGGCGGATAATGCTGGAGTCATTTGCTTCGGAAATGGGAGCGAAAATGACTGCCATGGATGCTGCCACCGAGAATGCCAATGAAATGTTAAATACACTTTCGATCACATACAATCGAGCCCGTCAGGCAATTATAACCAAAGAAATAACTGAAATTGTAGGCGGTGCTGAAGGTTTGAAAGCTTAATTCCCGAAAAAAATTTACGAATTAAGAGGGCGGTGAAAAAGTACTTTTTCACGCACCCTGTAATGAAATATATATATCGTTTGTTGCTGTCAAGGGCTTGTAAATCAACGCTTCGAGCTGACCCTTGACACCTTAAAATCCTAAACCGTATAGTTTTTCACAACGCTTTTAAAGAGTGTTGCAAGATTTCCAATTATTGAGCAATCGTTAACATCCTTCCCCAAAATCTAAGTGTGTAAGCGATTATTATGTAAAGAGTAATAGAATTATTCCGGAGGTTTCTATGCCCGTAATCCGACCTTTCAGGGGTTTTCGATATAATCCTGAGGTTATTGATGACATAAAACAGGTGGTTGCCCCACCCTATGATATTATTTATGATGAATGGCGCGAAAGATTATATGAACGTAATCCTTATAATATTGTCCGGCTTATCAAAACAAAAGACGATCCGGGTGATAGCGTGGAAAATAATAAATATTCGAGAGCACGGGAGTATGAACAGTCCTGGATTCGTGATGGTATTTTAAAGCTGGAGAAAAAACCTGCTTTTTATGTTCGATCCGACAGCTATAAGATTAATGGCAAAATGAAGACGCGGTATGGTTTTATCGCCCTGACAAAAGTTGAAGATTTCGGGAATAGTATCCATCCCCATGAAAGAACTTTGTCTGCACCGAAAACCGACAGGTTAAACCTTTTAAAAGCAACAAATACAAACCTCAGTCAGATATTCTCGATATTTAACGACCCTGATAATGAGATACATACTATATTAGTAAAGATTACACATAATGAGCCGGATGTACAGTTCACCGATGAACAGGGAATCATACGAAAAATGTGGGTAGTGTACGATAATGATAGTATCGCTCACATTCAAAACTTAATGAAAGAACGTGATATCATCATTGCCGATGGTCACCACCGCTATGAAACATCATTGGCTTATAAAGATTTCATGGACAATACAAGAGAAAACGATGATGAACCGTTCGATTATGTGTCGATGTATTTTTCGAGCGCAAATGATGACGGGATGACAATATTGCCTACTCACAGGAAGGTTGGCAGGCTGAATGGATTTAATGATCAAGCGTTTAGCAAGGACTTAAGCGATGAATTTGAAATTACCTGTCATATCAATTCATCACTTGATGATATTCTCCGTCTTATAAAAAAGGATTCTGACAGAACGAACATATTCGGTGTATACACAAAAAAAGGATTGGTCGTCGCCAAATTGAAAAATCCACCGGTTCCCAAAGATCTTGATGTTGATGTTTTGCACGATGTCATCATTGAAAAAAAGCTGGGCATTTCAAAGGAGGATATTGCACAGGGGAAATACATCCATTTCTGCAAGAGCCCCGAACATGCCTTTGATGATGTTGCCGAGGGTAAGGATCAGGTTTCATTTTTCATGAATGCTTTAACATCGGAAGAGCTGTTCCGCGAGGTTTTAAAGGGAAGACGCATGCCCCAGAAGTCAACATACTTCTTTCCAAAGACCCTCTCCGGTCTGGTTATGTACAAAATTAGCAGGGAATCTCTTGAAAATTATTCATGAGACTGTTTCACTGACGAGTCAGCAGTCAGGAGTCGGGTATACCGGTTTTCGTTCTGTTCTGCCTTTTGAATTGTTTTTCCATAGAACAAATACACCCATTATACACATTTCAACATAGTATACAGGCTGAAAATCCATTCGTTTCTCTGTCCTGTTGTAAGGATTCTCCAGGTGTCCGGTGATTTTACATCATTCAAAGAAGAAATAAAAAGCCGTGTTGATATAGTTGAGGTAATCGGTGAGTTCATCGAACTCAAGAAGCGTGGCTCGACTTTTATCGGTTCCTGCCCTTTCCATAACGAAACCAAACCATCTTTCAATGTCAACAGGGAACGTCAGTTTTACCACTGTTTCGGCTGTAACAAGGGCGGCGATGTCCTGGGATTTTTGATGGACATTACCGGTATGAGTTTCATAGAAGCATTGCAGCAGCTCGCAGAACGTGTCGGCCTCAAACTTCCCGAAAAACACACTTTCGATCCCGCTATCAGAAAAAAGACCGATGTCATAATCGCCGCAAATACTGCAGCCGCGGAATACTTCCACCGCACCCTTTATGAAACTGCCGGTGAAGCCGCTATGAAGTACCTGTCAGGCCGCGGACTTACCAGGGAAACCATCAGAACGTTCCGCCTCGGCTATGCTCCCCTTGATTCATCAGGACTACTATCCTTTGCTCAAACGAAATCGGTACATGAGAATTCCCTTGATGCCGCCGGTATTATTAAAAAAAACAGTTATGGCAGTGCGCCGTTTAACCGTTTCGGGGGACGTATTATTTTCCCGATCATAGACCAGACAGGAAGAATTTTAGGATTCGGCGCGAGACTCCTCGAGGGCGAGGGTGCAAAGTACATCAATTCTCCAGAATCACAGGTATATCATAAAAGCAGTGTTCTCTTCGGTATCTATCAGGCAAAAGCCGAAATTAAGGTTGGCAGAACCGCGGTTGTTGTGGAAGGTTACATGGATGTCATCTCGCTTCATCAGGCGGGAATTAAAAATGTCATCGCGGTTTCGGGCACGGCGTTTACTCTGGAACAGGGAAAAATGATAAACCGTCTGGCACATAATGTTACGCTGCTTTTCGATGGCGACAGCGCCGGGATGACTGCCGCGGCGAGAGGTGCGGATAATCTGCTGGCGACAGACCTCTCCATTGGGGTAGCGGTCCTGCCGGAAGGACATGATCCCGATTCTTATGTTCGCGAAAAAGGTGCGGAATCACTTCGCGAATTTATCGGTAATCCAATGGGTGTATGGGAATTCAAGCTAAAGGTGCTCGGCGGGGACACTGTCAATGCAGCGGACAGGATTAAGCTTGCGGGAGAAATCGCCGATTCCATCTCTCTTATTCCCGATGAACTCAAACGTGAGGTTTATATCCGTGATATGTCCGAAAAAATCAGCATCGATATCAATGCGATGCGAAAAGCGGTCAACGGCCGCATCAGAAGAAGAAAATATCGTCCTGACACCGGCGTTAGGGAAACCCGGGACTTGGGCACTTCCGGTGAACGTGAACTTCTGGCATGTATTATTCAGTACCCCGGGTTCACACGATCTTTTATGGAAAAAGCCGGTTCGAAACCGTTTACCAATGCAGTTATAAAATCGATTGCGGATGAAATTTTCCATCGGACAGTGGAAGGACTGGATATATCGCCATCAGCCCTGATGAGCGGAATCACCGACCGTACCGCACAGGAACTGATAGCTTCCGCCGCCATGGTTACGATCGATGAGAAAACCGCCGATAAATGCATCGGGGATAATCTGCGGCGGTTCAGGATACGGGAACTCCGTGAGGAACGCGCCGAAATAAGTCGCAGCATCACACACGAAACCGATGAAACAAAGAAGAGCGCTCTTATCAAGAAGCAGAAGGAATTGCTTGAACAGCAGAAGGAGTTTGAGAAGGAGTGAGGCAAAAAAATAACAAAAAATTTTTATTTCATTATTTCCGCCCATATATGATGCTTAAGTTGTTCCCGCGTTTTTCTGCTTAATATTGTTTCAATATATGAATTTATAATTTCATCGTTTTCAATTTTCTTTTTTTCTAATTCCGGAGCAATTGATTTCAAAAATTCTTTGTTTTCAGGGATTTTTAATTCTTCAAGACCTGCCTCTATAAATGTTTTTATATAACGTGCTTCATCTTCAGAATCGCATTTGATGTGTTCTTTACCTGTAATAACCCTTATACCAAAAACATCATAAATAATATCAACTTTATTTTTTAACTTCGGTAATATTATTGTTGATAATGAAGGTAAACTGAGAATTCTATTCCTGTAATAATTTCCCAGCGATTCATCGCCAATTTTTTCCATTACTGTTTCAACAAATGATTTTATATTTATCCCTTCATTGGTTTTATTATTATTTTTTACGCTCTTGGCTTTATCAATACGTGATTTAATCAGATCAATAACAGCACGGTATACCTCAAGCTGCTCTTCTTCGGAAAGACCGAGGATTTCTCCCATAACGATTTTATCAAGGTCTCTGCGGGAATCCTTAATTTTCTCAATAGTAACTTCATTGGGAGAATCTGTACCGATTTCAGTAAAGCAAGAAAAATGTTGAAAATTCTCATTATCATCATACCATTTTAAAAGTTTAATAATGGTACCTTCTTTTAAGCATTTAATATTTATTGAAAGTAATTTATCAATATCAATACCTTCTGTTTTTAGTGCACCTTCTCCTAAGTTAACACGCCCTCCGAGTTCTTTAATTATAATTGAAGGAGTTGAAACAAAAAACAACATTAACGGAATAAGCCAGTCTTTTTTTTGTGGTTTAATTTCGAAAAGATTATGATCAACATAAAATAAATATTTATTGTTTGTTATTAATTGCCTATCATTGTGAACCATAGGGTGTAAAAAGCCAAAAGGATCTCTTAATCCCAGATCATACCATCTTTTTCTGCTTGCACATGTAGGTCGTTCATGGAAACCTTTACGTTCGCCTTCTTTTATGTATTGTAATATTTTTGTTCCTTTTAAATCTTTTTTATCTTTGTGAATCATCAATACACGGTATTTTAAATTTTCCGGATTTACAATAATTGAAGTGCATTCACGGGGTGATTTTATTACATAATTAGGTATCCAATCGCCTTTTTCATCTTTGTGCATCCAATATTCTTTCTCAATCCCCCTGCGTGTTATTTCTTCTTCGGTGAGATAGAAAAATTCATTCGCTCCCGTTGTAAAACCACGACGAACATCTGCTATGTTTTTTAAAGGAACAAGTATATCTTTCCCTTTTTCCAGAATCTTAAAGAAAATTCCAGGAGCTCTTATATACTTACCCCATTTTGCTCCTGAAAATTCTTCCTTTTCAGAGTCATATCCTTCTTCCCAGAGTTCCTTTTGACTTATGGGATAAATTCTCAAATCTTCATTTTCATAATACTCATTGGGGAAAAGAATTGTTTTTTTAAGATCACTTATTTTGTCTATTCTTTCTTTTTGTTTTTCCCACATATCCTGAGCAGGCGGAATAAATTCTCTCAGAGGCTTTTTGAGATATACAAAGCGTACAAGGTTATTATCTCTTTCTTTTTTGTCGTTACATTTTTGAAGAATTACTATACATGTATTAATATCAGCATCTTCAAACCAGCGTTCAACTTTTGAATCAATGATAGTTAATATTTTATAATTTTTTAAGAAAAATTCCTGAAGCCCTTTTCCGTAATCAACATCAAGCCATGAATTTGATACAATAAAACCAAAATAACCACCATCTTTCAGGAATTTAATTCCGTGTACAAAAAAATATGCATGTATACCGGCTCTTTTAACGATATCTGCAATTATTTCTTTACCTTTTAAATCTAAAATGGCTTTTCTGATAAGAGATTCTTTATATTCAATATCATCTGGTGAAATTTCACTCATTTCTTCCTGACGAGTATAAGGTGGGTTACCTACGACACAATCAAACCATCTTGGATATATAACTTCACGTTCATCACACTTCAGGGTTTTTGCTCTTTTTTCCCTCCAATTTTCCGGATTAAATCCATCTTCACCAATATGGATTTCAAAAAAATCTTCTTGCAAAATATTTGGATAATTTTTTTCTACGCTTAAATCATTTATGGCTAAATTAATTGTCGCCAGTGTAGCTGGGAATTTTGCAATATCATTACCCCACAGCTTATCAAGAATTTTTTCGTGTGTCATACGTTGATTTAAAAGTTTCTTATGATTATAAGCTCTAACGAGAAATGTTCCTGCACCACATGAAGGATCAAGGACTTTATCATCTTCATGGTACATACAGAAATTAAGTATTAAATCAACAACATCAGGACTGGTAAAATATTGACCTAAAAAGTGTCTTTCATTTTGGGGTATTAGTTTTTCAAAGATTCTACCAATTATGTCATACCCAATTTTTGAAAAATCATATTTATTCAAAACATTTATTAATTCTCTTATTTCATGGATAATTTCTTTAGCTTCCGGAAATGCAATTGTGTCTATGAAATCCGTTGTAAAAACTGTTTCGTAATCAATTTCTAAAGCATCATCAAAATACATCTGGAGCATTTTTTTAAGCTGTTTTCCTTTCAGTAATCCTTCAGGAATTTCGAGGGGTGATAATTCTTGAGGTCTTTTGCTTTGCAATAAATCGTAAAAAAGAATTTTATTTACAAGAAGATATGCTGTCTGCCTGGCGGATTTTTCAAAATCTTTTGAGTCCCAGGTAAATTCCCAACCTTGTTCAAAAAACCATTTTGCGAGCTTTTTTCTGAAATTTTTATCTTTGTGACATTCGTCATCAATAATTCTTCTATAATAATCAGATAAAACTTTAATTTTCTCTTGTAATCTGAAAATTAACAATTCATCGATTGCAAGTTTTGGCTCTGATTTTTTCCCATTATATACTTCATAAAGATCTAAAAGAAAATCCTCAAGTGCTTTTTTTATAGGTACTTGAAACCTTGTATGTTCGATATCATCCAGATTTTTAATTTCAGAAAGAATAAATTTATCAATAATTTGTTCTTCTTCTGGTTTTTGTTCATTTACTTTTTCTGTATTAAACCATATAAGTCTTTGAAAATTTGTAGTTGCAAAATATTTTGCTTTTCTGTTTACAGCTTTTTTCCATGCGGGTTCTTTTAATTCTTTTTCGTTAAAAACATCGAAATATGGAGGTTTTGCTTCAATAACACAGATAACTTTTTGACTTCTTTTTGATTCATATATTACAGTATCAGGCATTTTCCTGTCATCACCTGATGTTTCAACATCAGGTGGTCCAAGATCAATATTTTTTTCTTCAATAATATTCCTCATCCAGTGCATAATAATAGATACATCCGTTCGTTCTGTTTTATGAACATAAGGACTTGGAATTATTTTATTTTTCATTTTCTTTTATAACCTCTTGAACAATTCTTCGCGAAATTTCAAAAGCTGCTGCAATTTTTATGATTTTTACTTCTCCAATGCCTTTAATTTCATTTAATTTTTCAAATGGCTGATTCGCCATTCCCTTGAATGAACTGAATTTCCTTAAAATTTCTTCAGCTATTTTTTCTGCGGATTTACCTTTAATGCCGGGTGATATTAAAATTGAAAGCAACTCAGCGTCTGAAAGGTTTTCTGCTCCCAGTTCACTTAGCTTGCCACCCGGATGTCGCCATGTATTTGAATGATTTTTTTTATTCATATTTTTTACCAAAGACCTGAGAAAACGTGTTTAAAATATACATAATATTTTTCCATATGCAATACATATGTCTACTATTGGTTAATTGAAAATTCTCGATATCAAAAACTCCTCGCCAGACTCACATGCAGTTTCCCATCCCCCAGACTGTCGCCCTTTCCCAGGCCGAAGTCGAATCCGAGCGTTCCCGCTTTTGATTCGATCCTCAAACCGAACCCGTACCCGGTGCGGTTCGTCGTTTTCTTACGGTACCGGTCATCGGCGTCTTTAACTCTGTTGGTAAGATAGCCGGTATCCACAAAAACAAACACCCGCGAAGCTCTGCCGCGAATGATGCGGTATTCGGTTGTCGCCCAGAGCGCATTCACCGCGGGAAACAGTTTCTCACGGTAGCCGCGTATGCTCGTTGAGCCGCCGAGCCAGTAACGGTCCGAGAGACTCAGCGTTCCCACCGGCGTCGTGACACTGCGGTACCTCACGAGTACAGCGATAGTCTGTCCGGCAATCGTGGGAATATAATGGTCAAGGTCAAACTCAAGGCGTTCGAGACTATGAGCATCCCTGGAACCGAACCGGTAGCGCTTTGAAACGTTCGTCCATCGCACCGAATACAGCATGCCTGTTCTCGGATTCCGGGGATTGTCGATACTTTCCCAGGAGAAACCGACATCGATACCATGTGCGCTCGAACTGGAAACCGAATCGGAACTGACCTTCTCATAACGGTAGCCGCCGCTTGCATGCAGCTTTCCTATATCACGGCTTACGGAAGAACGGATAACGGTTTTTGTGTAGCCGAGCTTTTCGCGCTCCTCCTGGGCAAACGTTCCGGAAACAGTATAGGGATACCCGAAAATCCATGGCTCCGTGTAGTGCAATTCGATATCCTCGGTATTCTTCCCCAGGTTTTCCCACCGTAGAGCGGATGACCTTCCCGTCCCACGTATATTGGGGAAGGCAAGATCAATCTTGCCCACTATTTCTCCCTTCTCGCCTTCCGGTGAGGGCTGGTATCCGATAACACCGTCGAATGAACCCTGACTGCCCTCATCGAGACCGATGACAAGAATGCAAATCCCCGACTCGGTGTAGTCAAGGTAAGGGTCGTATGACCGATGCACGTAATCCATTGTTCCGATGATTGTTTTTGCAGTATCGACAACATCCTGTCCGGCGCTGCGGCCAATGAGGTGTGATAGTTCACGGCGCACAATAGAATCTTTTGTCCGGGTAAGCCCCCGAACGGCGATTGAATCTATGAGAGCACGGTTTCCGGGATGTATGGTGAGCGACACATTCACCGTATCGCCGTGAGCGCTGAGGGAAGGGTTTACCATAACATCGGGATACCCGTTTGCAGTCAACCGTGAAACAATATCATGCACCGTCTGATCGAGCAATCGACTGGTAAAAAGGGTACCGTAAAGGGGCGATTCCTGTGAGGGCACCCATTCGGAAATATCCCCGTCACCATCGATCGTGACCCTCCCCAAGAGCGCCGGAGAGCCTTTGTTCACCGTAAAGATGAGGTTTGCCGATCCCAAAATCGAGGCATACACCTCTGCGGTGACCTGCGCTTTCCACCATCCCTTTCTATGAAATACATCCGTAAGGGCATCGACATCATGCTCAACCAGACCATCATTGAGCACTCCTCCCTCTCTGGAGAGAATAACAGGGATTATTTCATCGGCCGGTACCGGTTCGGCTCCTTGTACCGAAACAGACGTAAGAAGCGTTCTGTTCGGAACGTTCAGAAAAGTGCTGTCTTGAGAAGCAGATGTTTCCGGAACGGAATGTTCATCACTCCATGCGGTATCGAAAGAACCAATCAAGATTATGAACACACAGGTAAAAACAGGCGCCATAGTTCGTACGAAAGATTCAAGCTCTAAAGCATATTTTTCACATGTATGTATGCTGTGTCTGTCCATGTTGCATTTCTTTTTCATATTTTATCAGGCTTTTAAAAGCGTTGTGAAAAACTATAAGGTTTATGAT
>AQSL01000096.1 GCA_000403035.1 Candidatus Latescibacter anaerobius SCGC AAA252-E07
TCTCGAATGCCTCATCAAGAGCCTTTGCCCCGGATATTTCATAGAGAAGCTGGGTAGCGATGTTACCTCCATGGGTAAAAATATCACCATTATCCTGAACCGGTTTCTCTCCTTCCCAGACAAATTTAAGGGCAGAGATGATATTTTTCATATCAATTTCAAGACGGAAAATGTCCTTGATGATTTTCATATTAGCATCTTTTTGATCAAGGAATTTCAAGATATTATAGTAGAAATTCAGTTCCACACGATTTATGAGATGCAATACAGGTTCATGCTCAGTTGTTTCTCTCAGCGCTCTGTTGAGCGCCTCAGCCCCGATTGGATAACGAGTTGACAGAATATGAGCCATTGCTTGCAGATCGGGTGCATTGAGCAGTATTGAAAGTATATCGCGGTCAAGCGAACCGCAGGGAATTATCATATCCCGGACTTTATGAAACGGCAGGCCATTTTGATAAGCAAGGATAATTGTCCTGAGGTTTTTGAGATCAAATGAATGCAGGACAATCTTAAAATGGTTAAGTGACTTTCCGTGCGCCATATGAAGAATATCCGATATGCACCGTGCAAAATGATTTGTAACTCCACGTTCAAGACCTTCACGTTCGGGCAGTGTCTCAAGCGCCTGTTCGATATCATTGCTGTACTCGGGATGATTGAGAAAAAATGTTGTAATAGCGGCTAAATTGTCACCATTCAGTAAATCATCATACATATCCCGTGTAAAAAGGCGGCTGTGATACCCCTTGATTCGTACATTCAAATACTCAATAAAGGGAACCGGAATCATGGCGCTAAACCCTCATCGGAAGAGAAAAGAATCCTGGAGAATCCCGCATTACCTTCGGCTTTCAGTCTTAAAAGCCGTTTCGATAGCGTGTTTTTCAGCACAGTTTTTCCATCAGGCCAGATAAATTCAATACCACCATGCACATCCGGATCAACCTCAAAAACAAACGAACGTTTCGAACGCTCAATACATCCTTTGACAATCTCAGTATCCGAAGGGTATGCCCGTACGATTGAACCATCGGGCACATCATTCATACATTCGTAAAATAATGTCTCGATAATATCCTTATGCTTTTCGGACTTTTCAATTCTCTGAAGAATCTTTTCAGCTTCACGCCAGATATTTTCTATCGCTAAGGATTTCAGCTCATATCGGCGAGCATTGATTTCAAAGCGAATTGTATTGTATTGACGTTCCTTCAGACGTCCGGCTTCAGCCTGAACTTTTATTCGTGACTGGTTACGGAGGTCTTCGGCGGTTCTGGTTGATTCCTCAAGGATAGTATCAGTTTCCGCCTGGGCACTATCCAGAATTTTTTTACGTTCATCCTGAGCATTTGCCCTGATGTACTTGAGTAGTTCGGTTTTCAACATTCGAAAAATATCTTCCGTTTTTAAAAAATAATCATCATCGCCGCAACAACAAAACCGAGGATAACCATGGTTTCAGGAATGGCAAGACAAATGATTACCGTTCCCGTGGTTTCAGGTTTTTCCACGATGCTGCCCATACCGGCGGCACCTATTCGTGACTGCGCAATACCTGTTGCAAGAGCACATAATCCTACCGACAAAGCAGCAGCAATATAACGAATACTAACACCAATACCGCTTTGGCTTCCTTCTTCTTGTACATCGGCACTCGCAAAACAGAAAACAGCCGATATAAGAATAACAATAAATAGAACCAAGATAATTACAATAATACGTTTCAAGTTAGGTCCTCCCCTATTTTTTTGAATGGTTTAAAAGCCCTTCCGGACGCCACAAAAAACTTACTGAAAAATTCTACATAATGTAACCTTAAAGAATGAATAGTCGGTGAAAAAACACCCATTATAAAATTTAATAAATGTATTAAAAATCCAATGAGAATTGCCGCAATAATGTTATGAGATGCTTCTGCAAGCCTGTTTGCCACAGTTGCCAGGATAACACTTGCAATACCAATTGCCATGATACGGCTATAGGATAGTATGTTGCCGAAAATGCTGAACACCTCGAGGATACCGATGAATCCCTCGGTTAAGAATACGCCAACCACTCCCACACCAAGCGAAACGTATGCAATATGTCTGAATACAATCGGGAATCCGAGAAACAATTGAGAAAATATTCCGATAATGCTCAGAATGATCACGATTTTGGACAATCCTTCAAACACTCCCTTGATATACCTCATGATGATGCTCACATATGTCTTGAGAATAAACCCGAGAATAATGTGAATCGCTCCGAGCCCAAGCGCTATTATAAGGATTACCTCGATTGCTTCCTCACGGTACAGCCATGGTGCAAGTGGTTTAATACCAAAGCGGTTCCCAAAATCTCCGAGAAATTCCCCGAACAAAAATCCAAAAATAATGGTTGAAATACCCGCAGCAAGTCCTACTGTTCCGATGTCCGAGAGGAGACTGCCTTTCGATGTTTTCAGCTTTATAATACCTGCGATGGCAAGCAGGGCGATACCATACGCCATATCACCGAGTATGATACCGAAAAAGATGGGAAAAAATATTGCGATAAAAGGTGTTGCATCGAGGTTCCCGTACTTTGGTGGCGGAAGCAGTTTCGTAAGGATTTCGGATGCCCTGAAAATCCCCCGGTTGTTGAGAAGTGTCGGTATGTGGAGAAAATCCAGTTCGTTTAACTTAACCTTGCCCACATAAACCCGGTCACTGAAATGCGTGCGAAGTTGTTTTTTCAGGCTTTCGAGAGATGAGGTCGGAGTCCACCCGGATACCACGAAAGTATATCGAGTGCGAACCAGCCTTGGAAGAATCTTCAGTTGATGCAGCCGATTGGTGCTGATAATATTAATAAAACGAAGAAGCGCAGCATTTGACTTCTTCGTTTCTAAAAGCTGCTTGTCAATTTTCTCGATCTCACGGGGAATGTCCTCTACCCTGCTCCTGATCGTTTCAATACTTTCCCGAAAGTTCTTTTTGCGAAACTCACGGGGTATATGATATTCGGCAACACCCTCATTGCCAAGCAACTGGCGAACAACAGTCAAATCCTCAGGAGCTATCACAATGAAAACACCTGTTCTGTCATCCGGCATCTGCTGATGGTAAAACAGGGTATTCGGACCGCTGATTTCTTCAATTCTGTTTTTAAGAATCGGAATGATCGAGGATTCTCCCCTGTTGAGGATGATTCCAATTTGCTCCATCTTTCCTACCGACCCGGCTTTCTCTAAAAGAGGTAGAAAGGTGTTTATCAGTGATTCATATTGCTGTGCGCTTTCTAAATCCTGGAGCAGATTTCTTCGTTGACGTGCATTTTTCCGGATTTCCCGTGATATAGATGAAATATAGGTGAGCAACTCATCAGGGCTGAATTTGTGCAATTTTTCCTGGGTTTCCGAATCCAAAGGTGTTTCCTCAACAACACCTTCACCAATAATATCGAGAATTTCACTTACCGTTGATGACAGCTCTTCATACCTGGCAAGGAGGTGTTCCTTGGTCTCGTCAAGATGGATGCGACGAATATTGGTATGTTCCGCACCCTCGATAGTTGGTATTTCATCAATTTGTACTATCCCGATTTGTTGAAGGAATTCAAGCGTACCATCAAGTTCTTCCATTAAACCGACTATTTCAATTTTAGCCATAGGTGCTATCATAGTCTTATCCGGATATTTCCTTTACAATAAGTGTCTCTCTTATACATCAAGAAAGCGGGAGTCCCAATGCGGGGTTATCTTTTTCATTAATAAATCCAGCACACTTTTTCGATTTCTCTCTATGTTCTGTTCAAGCTCACGTAATTTCCGCGTTTCGGTAATTCTGAGTTCTTCAACCTTGGCATCTTGAGTTTCAAGCAGTTTTTTTCTCTCTTCTTCCTCAATGACAGGTAGTTCTTTCAAGGTATCCTCGATGAGTTTCTCTCCGGTATGTTTTGCTTCCTGAATCTTTTCCTCTGCAAGTTTGAGAGCTTCGTTCTCCTGTTCTATTAGTTCTGTTTCCATTTCAAGAATGGGAGGAAGGATTGATCCCTTGGTAAATATGTTGATACTTCTCGGCACCTTATAACTCCTCACATTGTGCGGATTTCTCTGCTTTTTTCAGAAGATCGTATTCGTAAATGCGGGTTTATTGAAATCGACATCACCGGTCGGAAAAAACACATCTGGTGTTGTCTTATACTCTTTTTTATTTTTATGATGCATTCATGTAATCAAACTAAAAAATTCTGAAATACTATACTATGTCATATTTCAGAAAGGGTACAATAGAGAAATAATTATAAAAAAAGGGTCTCAAACGTGAAAAATAAAAAAAGAGTCCCTGGAAAACTAACTTCTTCAAAACAATTGAATGATGCTGGTTCCTATACTTAAATTTTACTGAAAACAACTGTCCTTGTCAAGTAAATAACTTCACTTTTCCGCTTCAATTTTTACCTTCTATCAGAATACGAAGTTTATAATCCAACAATTATGTGTAAATAACAGTACTGAAAGATACTCATTATTATGAAGAATTATTTTTTTAGGGATAGTATAACGGTGTATCACTCTGTGATAGTATCGAATGGAGCATTTATACCACGACGGGCAAGAAGCGTTCCTTCCATCAACTGCAGATTTACCAGAGCATCAAGGTAAGACACCACAGCCCCCGCCTCATCGAGCTGGCTGGCGGTAAAATCACGCTGTGCCTGGAGAACTAAAAAATTGGTTGACTTGCCTACACGGAATTTTTCCTGTTCGGCATCAAGCTTCCGCTCCTGCAGTTCACGGGCAACCTTTGTAGCCTCGATTTGTTCCTTTGACCTCATAACCTCAATATAGGCAGAACGTACATCCCACTGGACCATTCTCTCCATGTTATGAACCGATAGTTCCATCTGGTCATATGACCGTCGTGCACGGAGAACCTGAGCCCGTGCTTTACGTTTCGGGACAGGTATATAAAATGTTAAACCTGCATTGGTATCATAAAACGGGCTCTGTGGGTCCGGGATGGCATCGTTAAAGGTTTGCGCATAAGAAGTTCGTCCAAAGGTAATGAAAAAATCCAGCCGGGGTAAAAGACCGTTCTTTGTCTGGACAATATCAAGCTCGCCTTTTTGCAGAGTGAATCTTGCCTGCTGTAAATCGGGGCGGTATTTCATTCCCAATTGCTCATGTATCGAGATAACATCCAGAGTATCCTCAGGTACAAAGGGTTTATCAACAAGAACCGGCACAGTTGACCAAATGTCCCGGCCTGCAGGGTTCAAAAGATAAAGGAATTGAAGCCGTGACTGTTCATACCTGCTCTGAGAATCGATGAGAGCTCCTTTACGTGTAGCGACTTCCGCATGAACCGCAGCAAGTTCCAGTTCCGGAAGTCTGCCTACTTCAACACGCTCAAGAGATTCCTGTAATTGTCGATCCGCCAGTTCAAGGGATTTTTTCTGGATATTCATCTCTTCGGCTGCAAGATAGAGGCCCCAATAGGCCTTTTCAACATTTGCGGTGATTTGTTCTGCCACACCTTTTAATTCTGCTTTTGATATCTCGACATCTATATTGGCCTTGCGCAGATTGGCCATGTTTACACCGATTCCGAATCCCTGCAATAATGCCTGCGTGACACTCAAACCCACTATTCCCGAAAACTGGTCGGAATAAATACTTGATTCTGAACCGGTCATAGATACGTTTGCAGAAAGAGTCGTTCCGGTTGGCAGCGTTTCTGATATTTCAACGTCATAATTAAAACGATCCCATGTCATCTTAAACGGTTCGGGCTGTGAACCCAGAAATCGCTGGAGTTTGGTTTTACTCTGGTTCCCTGAAGCGGATAGCACGGGGTCGAACATTTCACGCTGTTCACTTACAAAAGTTTTTGCTTTTTCCGGCTCCATGCGTTGAATCGTTACGGTAGGATTACGTTCCAACGCCATAAAGATCGCATTCTTTAGACTGATCGAAAGAATATCTCCTCCGGCAATCCCGATAAAAGGATTCCCCTCATTCTTTTCATCTGCCGAAAAACCGGTCAATCCTGACAAAAGTACAAATATCACCACCATGAATTGCAGTTTGAATCCTTTCGGCACAAATACATTTCCAAGAAAAGCAAAAACGTTCATTATTCCGCCAACTTCTTTTTGGATGTAAGTTTCTGTTCAAAAATCGAGTAAACAATCGGTATAAGTACAAGCGTTATAAGAGTAGAACTTAATAATCCCCCGATGACCACACGGGCAAGCGGCGCCTGAGCTTCGCCTCCTTCACCCAGACCGAACGACAGGGGCAGCAACCCCAGTACGGTTGTCAAAGTCGTCATGAGAATAGGACGCAGGCGTCGTGAACCGGCTAACCTGATTGCTTCAATTAATTCCATGCCTTCATTGCGTCGAAGCCGGTTGGTATAATCGACAAGAAGAATGGCATTATTCACGACAATGCCTGCCAGCATGATGCATCCGATAAATGCCTGCATGCTGAAAGTGGTGCCAAGAAGAATCAAGGTGACGACAATTCCGATCAATGCCATGGGTATGGAAAAGAGTACAATGAAAGGATCCCTGAAGGACTCAAATTGTCCGGCCATCACCATATAAACAAGAAATAATGCAAGAATAAATCCGAACAGAAGTTCACGGAAGGCTTTCTGCTGCTCCTCATAATCTCCCCCAAAAAGAATAGCGAAATCCTTCGGCACAGGAATTGAGCGCAGTTGTTTTCGGATGTCCGAAATAACCGAGCCCATATCCCTACCGGTATAATTAGCATCAATAGTAATGATTCTTTCCTGATCTTTTCTTTCCAGACGGACAGGACCTTCCCGTGGAACCGCATTCACCACATTTCGCAAAATTACAGATTCACCCCGGTTGTTGACAACGGTCAAATCGAGGAGATCTTCAAGATTCATTCTGTCTTCTTCGCTTAACCGCACCAAAATTCGATATTCTTTTCCGCCCTCACGATAATAGGAAGCAGCTGTTCCGCCGATGGCTGTTTGCAGAGCATCTCCAATCCGTGATACTGAAAGACCAAGATCTGCCGCTTTCTGCCTGTCGATTCGAATCACCTGTTCAGGGCTTCCTTCCTCGCGGCTTATTTTTGTATCGGTGATACCGGACACCAGTTTTACTTCCTGTTCGACTCTTTGGGCGAGACGGTGGGCAGTTTCCAGATCATATCCTCGGACCTCCACATTAATATTATCCTGTGAAGATGAGCCCATTCTCAATAAAAACAAGCCCTGTCCTGCACGGGTCCGGACAGTGAGCCCGGGTATGTTGATCAAGGTTTCTCTCAGGTCATTTGCAATCTGTTCACCGGTCCGGCGCCTGTCTTTTTGGGGAACAAGCCTAACCTGTATCGAAGACGTATATCCCCCGGATGAATGATAGCTACCTCCACCTGCGCTTGAAAGAATCGATTCCATCTCCGGAACCTCTTGACGGATGATATTCTCTGCCGTTTGCGTGGCTTTATCAAGCACTTCCAGGCGTGTGCCAACTGCCATTTCAAGAGTCACACGCACCTCACCCTCATCTGCTGCCGGCATAAGCTCTACTCCGACGAACCGGACGAGAAACACCGAAACGACAAAAAGTCCAAGGGTTGTAAAAACAACAATCTTTCTGTGTCCCAGAGCCCATAGTAACAGTTTACTGTAACGCTGTTCAACATAAAGGAATGTATCCTCGCTCCAGGAATAGATTTTATGAAACCGGCTCTCGCCTTTATAGTGTTCACGAGACTGATAATGAAGAAACCGGGATGCCAACATGGGAATAAGGGTTAAAGAAACGATGAGGGAACAAAACAAAGAAAAAGTCACTACATAAGCCATTTGCTGAAACATGATACCGGACATGCCCCGAATGAATATGACCGGTATGAATACCACAAGCGTTGTGAGGACACTGGCCACAATAGCCGCCCAGACCTCGGAAGTTCCTTCCAGAGCGCTTGCAACAGGCGAATGTCCACGTTCCCGGAATCTATAAATATTCTCAATAACCACAATGGAACTGTCCACAAGCATTCCTATTCCAAGAGCAAGCCCTCCGAAAGTTATAATATTGAGCGTAAAACCACCAAAATAGATGAGTCCAAATGTGGCAATAATTGAAATTGGAATTGCGGTGGCAATAATTGCGGTGCTCGAAAGATTGCGCAAGAATATAAATAAGATGAAGATAGCAAGAATTCCACCGATAAGAGTAGCTTTCCCAACATTATTAATCGACTGTTTAATATAGACAGAAGTATCAATCAAAGGAACAAGTTGAATCTGGGGAATATCCTGATTTATCCGGTCAACTTCTTTTTGCACAGCTTCCGCAACATCAACAGTATTAGAGCCGGATTGTTTATTGATAGATATCCTGAGTCCTGGTTTGCCGTTTATACGATATTGCTGCCGAATCTCTTCCCATGAATCCTCAACATCAGCCACATCCTTAATTTGTATCGGGGTACCATCTCGAATAGTAATGGCCGTATTTCGTATCTCGTCCAGAGAACGGAACTCTCCCTGGGTTCTGATGAGCACATCAAGATTGCCTTTCTCATAGAGTCCTGCAGGGATATTTTGATTCTCATTGCGCAGTGAGGCAATAATGGCATCTGTGGAAAGACCAAGGGCTTTCAGTTTTGCGGATTTCAGGTTGATATGGATTTCACGATTTAATCCACCATACACATTTACTGCGGCAACTCCCGGAACGCGTTCTATTCGATACTTCACCTGATCATCTATAAGCTGGCGCAAAACCAGAGGATTCAGATTACTCGATATACCGAGAATAACCACCGGAAATGATGAAAGATCGAATTTAAAAAGCATCGGCCGCTCGATATCCTCAGGCAGGCGTCCCATTATACGATCAATCCGATCACGAATATCACTGGAAGCTACATCCAGGTCAGATCCCCATACGAAAGATACTCGCACCCTACTTTGGCCCTCAGTCGAAGTAGAAGTTATCTCCTCGACACTCTGAACCGCCGCAAGTGCTTCTTCAATGGGTCTGGTAACCAGTTCCTCCATTTCCTGGGGGCCGACATTGCCGTAATTGGTCATAACCGAAATTGTAGGTAAGGTGATCTCCGGCATGAGATCGATTGACAGACGGAAGAATGACACAACGCCTAAGGCAATAATAATGAGAAATAATATGGTTGTCAGTATTGGACGGTTTACAGACCCTCTGGCAATATTCATCGTCCCGATTCCCTCCCTAAAGATGGCCTATCGCTTCTTCCCGATCCTCCAGAACCCGATTCCTCATCTGATCCGGGGAGAATAACCGGGCTTCCGTCCTCAAGAAGATGTTGACCGAGTGTAACAACCATGCCCTCAAGTTTTGGAGAAAGTATCTCACTCTTTTCCCGTGTTACGATTCCAACCTCGACAGGGAAGTAGTGAGCTACCGGCTCTCCGCTTCCAACAACAAATATGCCGTCTTTCCCGCTTCGGTTCACAACAGCACGGCCGGGAACAACCTGGGCAGAATCTTTTTCACTGAGAATAACCTTGACTCTGGTAAACATTCCGGGTTTAATAAAAAGCGAGTCGTTGGCAACCTCAACTTCCATCTGGGCAACACGTGAAGCTTCCTGCAACATCGGGGCAATACGGGCAACCCGTCCGTAGAAACGTTTCAATGGATATGCATCCACTTCAACTTCTGAAATCTGGCCTACATTTATACTCCCATAATCTCGTTCAATGATTGTTGTCCGAACAATCACCTTATCTATACCGATTACTGAAACAACCGGAGAATTGGGAGAAAGTAAACTCCCTTCATCAACAAAACGTTCGCCGATATAACCAGGCTCTGTCGTAACAAGAATGGTATAACTTAATCGGATTCTGGCCGAATTCAACGCGGCCTCACGCTGATCAACCTGGGCATCCGCTAACTTTAACCTTGACTGTTGGGCGTTATAATTGTTAACGACTGCATCCAGTTCCGATGGTGAGGAAATCCCTTTTTTCTGCAGAGATTTCCCACGCTCAAGTTCCTGTGTTGCCAGTTCTACCTGACTTTTCGTTTCGTTTAATGAGGCCTGAGCGATTTTAAGATTCGCCTCCGCTTCCAGAACTGCCTGCTGGTATTCGGCATCATCAATCCGCGCAATGACTTCTCCCCTCTTAACCCAATCCCCAATCCTCTTATTAATTTCAATTATTCGTCCAGCGACCTTTGGAGCGACGATATACTGATAATAAGGATGAACGGTTCCGGTAAATTCACGAATTTCTTGAATCGGCGCATAACTGACAACATCGACCTCAACCGCTACCGGCGGTCGCCCATACGGATTTGATCCGCTGTCGGAACCTGAAATTACTAATAAGATTATACGCCATACAAGAATTATAAGAAAAATAATTCCAATAATTTTGAGCACAATGTTTTTCATAGTCTACTTCTTTCTGAGTCTACTTCTTTCTGAAATATTTAAAAAAATATAAGGAATTAGTTCTATTTGCACAATATTCTATATATAAGCCTCAACAAGGTATTAGTTCCATTTGCACAATATTCTATATACAAGCCTTAACTATGATGTAAACATGTGAAAAAGTACTCCCGTATAGAAACATACTGTCAAGTGTCAGTACGAAGTGTTGATTTACATGGTTTTGACAGCGACTAAGTTCCAAATTTCAAAGTAGGATGCATGAAAATACTTTTTCACATCCCTCTGAGAGATACGTTACAAAATACCAATCCTCAGCATGAGACAAATAATTGAGAAATATATTATAATTATTGGTAGAAAGAAACAATGAAATTTATGATCTGTTGAAAAAGGCTGTAAATAACCGGAGGATTTGCTGAGCATTCTCATTATTAAATCGATTCTGAAACTGATCCGGAATGGATTGGGCGAGGTAACAGATGCTGACACAATCTGAAACACTTCACATAAACTCTAAAATAAAAACGATTTCCACACTTTTTTTCATTACTTCATCACTCTCGAATCGATCCCACCTTTCCTATTATCAGAATGCCATCATGACCTCTCATGAATATCATTCTCTCTTCTCAAAGGCAGCGATTCAAGTATTCTTTCTGATTCACTGCATGTCTTCCGATGTCATCAGAGATCTATGATACAGAACCAGTCTCCATTTTCCTTCACTTTTCGCAAAAGTGTGTGCATACCGCAAATAAATGGTGCGCTGAGGGCCCTGTTTCTGCTTGGTTGTACATGCATAGTGACCCCATGCAAGGCCGGTATCTCCAACAACACGGTAATTCTCGGTTAGTAGTTTGATGGTAAATATATCCATCATGTCGTAAAACTGTCGCACCTGCTTCCGGAAAGTATCCCTGATCCTGATGGGTCTGGGAAACGCTGTTGAATGGCCAAAACCCGCCGCCCCGGTTCCTATTTCGACAATTGTATCGATATCTCTGTCACTCCATGCCTTGAGGTATTTCTGATGCGTGGTTTTCAGGAGTGCGACATTACCGGTTTCGGGAGTATTGTCATCCACAGAAACGTAATGAGCGTCGTTTTTCCCGCGCCGTTCGGTCCGAGAAAGCCGAAAATGCCGCTTTCAATCTCAAGATTTATATTTGAGAGAGCTTTATTATTATTTTTATAAACCTTCGTCATGTTCTCGATTGTTATTTTCATGTTTTCTCCATACAAAATATAAATTTATTATTTTGACGATATATACTCGATAAAAGTTTAATTCTTTTTAAAAGTCCTATGAAAAACTCATGCCTTCGGAATAATGAGCTGTTAAGGGCTGGCCTGTAAAGGAGAATTAACAAGAATAATGAGAATATATTAGAAGTGATAAATCAATAACAAATAACAAGTTTTATGTATGGCCGACTTGTCTTGCCCTTCTGTCTGGTCGAGGAGAACGATGACAGCACCACAGTCACATATTACAAGCCGGGGCGAGTGAAAAGAGACCTGTATCAGTATCGTTACAAAGGTTTTATGAATGTCCTGTTCCAGCGGATTTTATGCTTAATATCACTCCAGGGAACCTCGGGGTCAATACTCCAGAGAATAAACCAGACTTTACCCCGGAGGTTTTTGCGGGGAAGAAATCCCCATAACCGTGAATCTATTGAAAAATCACGGTTGTCACCCATCACATACAAAGCGCTATCAGGCACCACTTCACGGGGTCGAAAGTCACGTTTTCCATTCCCTGTCGGTCCCTGTGGAATTATGACCGGGTCATCGTGTTTTGCTCCCGGAGGAAGAGAGATTTCAACATCATCGACAAACAACGTTTTCTTCACAATTTCAACTGCTTGTCCACTCACCGCAACACATCGTTTTACATGAGTTTGATCGGGGTCAATAGGATATTTGAATATAACGATATCACCGTGTTCAGGTTCATGGAACTTAATAAGTATTCGATCAGAGAAAGGTAACCGTAAACCATACCATGATTTAAGTGCAATAAACTTGTCACCTATAAGGAGAGTATCATCCATGGATGGAGATACAAGCGTGTTATTATCGAACACAAATACAAATAGTACAATAAGTACAAACAGGAGAATCGTTGTTACATGCCGGAACATAGCAACGCTTCTTTTCAATAAGAGTGAGCGGAACAGATTCTATTTTTGCATACAAAATTCAGGCAACTTTATGTTCGAATGAATGTTCATGTAAAAACACAATATATCAGTTTACTGTGCATGAAACAAGCGGTATCGGGCATAGTATAAAACGTAATATCATCGATTCAGAGTTTCAACAGTCCCATGTTTTCGCTTATGAGAGCAGAACCCCACTTATAACAATATTTCTAAAACATTTACCTTGACACTACTATATATTCAAATAAATTGATAGTGGGATGATAAGAAATTAAAACAGAAGTTTTCATTTACTTATTTACAATTATGAATAGAAACCTTTGAATTAACAAAATCTAAGTAATTGTGGCAATTTCCAGTGGAAATTTCAGAAATTACCGAAATAAGAATCGAAAATAATTATCAATAAAACGGGAAATCTCCTTTTTTTGGATATTT
>AQSL01000097.1 GCA_000403035.1 Candidatus Latescibacter anaerobius SCGC AAA252-E07
AACGAGCTTCAATTCATGTTCCTTTGTTTGATACATAATATTCGTCGAGGTATTACCCTCACTGCGTCTACAACGTAAATGGGCACTCAAAAGAGGCTTGATCAGCCTTTGGGAATTGATAAATATCCAAAAAAAGGAGATTTCCCGTTTTATTGATAATTATTTTCGATTCTTATTTCGGTAATTTCTGAAATTTCCACTGGAAATTGCCACAATTACTTAGATTTTGTTAATTCAAAGGTTTCAAATTAAAAATATAATGAATTGTAAAAAAATTTCAAAACACTTATTGGTTTCCTAACCCGATTCATTCAGTACGTTTTTTCCGGTAAACGCCGGAGTGGTTACATAGTAAATTCGCTCTCTTTTTCAGGAAAAGAGAGAGAGAATTCGTCAGCGAGTTCAGAGATGAGAAAGAGCATCTTATACTGTATCGTCAATCCTTTTTAAAACTCGCCATTACATCATTATCATTACCTTTCAGTTTTATCCAATTGCTTCTTGCCCCGTTTCACCGGTTCTTATCCTGATACAGTCTTCAAGGTCGAGGATGAAAATTTTGCCATCGCCTATTTCGCCGGTACGGGCGCCCTTGATAATGGCATCGATAGTGGGCTGTACAAATTCTTTGTTTACAGCGATTTCAATGCGGACTTTCTTAAGCAGGTTTACCTCGATATCCACTCCCCTGTACGTTTCATGGTAACCTTTTTGCTGACCGCAACCGAGAGCATTCGTTACAGAAATTTTGAATATCTCCCGCTCGTAAAGTACCTGTTTGACCTCGGTTAATTTCTCGGGTTGAATATATGCAATGATAAGTTTCATAATCAGTTCGCTCCTTTATTAAATAATACGAAAAAATGATAGAGTATCTATTGGGTAATAAATACCTGGAAGGAAGGATATGCTTCGTTCCCATGTTCTCCTATATCGAGACCTCGCAGTTCTTCTTCACGTGATGCCCTGAGCCCGATGGTAAACTTGATTAGATTGAAAAGTATCATACCGGAACCAAAGGCCCACACAAACATTGCACCGATACCGATGAGCTGGGTACCGACACTTGCGCCTTCGATGTAACCGGGAGTACCCGGAGTATTGAATACACCTGCCATGAGAGTGCCAAAAGCGCCGCATATTCCATGAACACTTACTGCACCGACAGGATCGTCAATTTTGAGAACTTTATCTATCAATTCAACCGAAAGTACAACCAGAATACCGGCGCTGGCGCCAATAATCAATGATGCTCCTAAGCTAACATTGGCGCATCCGGCTGTTATTGCCACAAGACCCGCCAATACGCCGTTCAAACTCATGGAAATATCAGGTTTTTTGAAACGAATCCATGAGGTAATCATTGCAAAAACAGCTCCTGCAGCAGCAGCAAGGTTCGTTGTCATGGCAATATATCCGATGTCGCTGTTTCCGGCGGTAGTGCTTCCCGAATTAAAACCGAACCAGCCGAACCACAGGATGAAAACGCCCAGCGCTGCCAGAGGAATGTTATGACCGGGGATAGCCCGTGATTTTCCATCGGGACCGTATTTATCGGTTCTCGCACCTAAAGTAATTGCACCGGCAAGCGCCAGCCATGCTCCACAACTGTGTACGACAGTTGAACCGGCGAAGTCGATGAAATTCATCTCTGCAAGCCATCCGTTCCCGATATTGGAAAGGGTGCCCCATGCCCAATGACCGCTGACCGGGTAAATAACAGCGCAGATAAAAGCGCTGTAGATAAGATACGCAGAAAATTTCGTTCTTTCAGCCATTGCACCGGAAACGATAGTCGCCGCAGTTCCGGCGAATACACACTGGAATAACCAGAATGTCCAGTTTAAACTGCTCACATCTCCGAAATCAGATGCCATGAAGTGAGACAATCCGAAAAATCCACTTTCGCCTCCACCGAACATCAGTCCGAATCCTATAAAAAACCACATGATTGTTCCGATGGAAAAGTCCATGAGATTTTTCATCAGTATGTTGACCGCGTTTTTTGCACGGGTGAAACCGCTTTCAACCAACGCGAAACCGGGCTGCATAAAGAATACGAGAAAAGCTGCTATAGCAGTCCATGCAATGTCGAGATTGTGCTGCAATTCATCGATTGAGATTTCACCGGCAAATACCATTTTGCCGGAAAAGAACAGCAACAGCAGAGAAATACCAAAATATTTCATCGGATTTTTCATTATTCCTCCTTATGATTCCATTGTTATGATGTTACATCAAATCATTGGGTGAATGTAACAAACCGTCATGCAGAACGATGTTTTTGAATTGTACTGGGCATATGAACAGCTTATTATCAGAAATTCATTTCGTTATAAGCCATGAGCCGCATCATGCTCTAAAAACCTGCAGAGATAGTTATTCCGTAGATAAAATTATCAGGGTTGGCACCGCTTTCATCAACCAAAGTTCTTATATCACTCGAAATGATTGAGGTGAACGTTATCCCCGGTGTCAAAGAAACATAGGCGCCTATCTTGAACGGTGCGCTTACACCGATTACAACATCGGTAAGCGACATGGTGTTGTTTCCATAATAGAATTCGTTGTTCTTCGACGTACCAAAACCGACGGTGCCCCCGATGTCGATGCTTGTGATTTCAGCGACAGGAATGCCGTAGTCGTAACCCAGTAAGAAATAGGTTCCATCCGATTCGCCGATGTCCTGGTAGATCGTGAGCGATGCATCCTTTGTATACCCGGAACTCAGCCCTAAATAAAGTTCTGTTGTCGGATCAAAATCGGTATGTGGGAAGGAGTAATGGAGTATCCCGGCAGAAATCGAGACGGTATGCACATCGAATGAATAATCGAGTGTATAGTCAATCTCATTGAATTCGTTCCTGGTATCGTTCACATCTCCGAGATCCATGTTGCCCCAGATGTTACAACTCATCCCCTTGTATCCTGCGGTTAGAGCCGGCTGGAGGACAGGATCGTCTGTGAGCACGATACCTCTCCATACATATGTGCTCATGACCGCGGCATCCATACTTGTGATAATGTCATTTTCTCCGATGTCCAGAGCTATAGCGTTCATGCTGAAACCGAGAAAAAGGAGCGAAACGGTACTAATTAAACGTGTGTTTTTATTTTTCATTTTTTACTCCTCTTTGAAAAGATGTGAACATGAAAAACATGGTGGAATGGGATTTCTATGAATATTCGTTCTTGCAGAGTGTATATGGCAATATTCATGCC
>AQSL01000098.1 GCA_000403035.1 Candidatus Latescibacter anaerobius SCGC AAA252-E07
GGGAGAGGAGTGGCGGAAAAAGCTGTGCTAACTTGATAAGACTATTAGACAATATATTCAATACTCACCTTTAATTATCTGAACTATGATTATCATGATTTACGGTAATTTCATAAATCCTTATAAACTCATTAATCCAGGTTCAGAGTTTTTTTGAATTTAAACAAGTTTGTAAACAATCCGGGCTAATTGATACTGAAAATTTTTTAACGTATACCCCATGGAGAATCTATGCAGGAAAAAATAAAGTTTATCATGATATTGCATAATCATCAACCGGTCGGGAATTTTGACTGGGTATTTTCGCAGGCCGCGCAGGATGCGTATGTGCCTTTTCTCGATGTTCTCAAGAAACATCCCGGCATAAAGTTCGGGCTGCATATCTCCGGTCCTCTTCTCGAATGGTTCGATGCACATATGCCCGAATATCTCGAGAGCGTGAAAGAACTCGCGGACGGAGGACAGCTTGAAATCCTCGGCGGTGCGTTTTATGAACCGATTATATCGGTATTGCCGGAATGCGACAGGATCGGGCAGATTGAAATGATGAATCATTGGATAGAAAACAGGTTCGGGAAAAAACCGGCCGGCTGCTGGCTTGCGGAAAGAATCTGGGAGCCCGGACTTGCGAGTATTGTCGGAAACTGCGGAATTACGTATACCACGCTTGACAACACACACTTCCAGTATTCCGGGCTTCAGGACGACCGCATCTGGGGATCGTATGTGACTGATGACAAGGGCATTCCGCTCCGTGTGCTTCCGATAGATTACCAGCTTCGATACCTCATACCTTTCCACGAACCGCAGGAAACTATCGACTATATCGGTTCAATGAAGGACAGGGGCGTCACGGCGATTACGTATGCCGATGACGGTGAGAAGTTCGGTGTCTGGCCGGGCACGAACAAGTGGGTGTTCGGAGAAAGGTGGCTCGAACGCTTTTTCACCGCCCTCGAAGACAATTCGGACTGGATAGATATCGTTTTCCCGGGAGATTATGTTAAGAATGAACCTCCGCTGGGACGAGTGTATCTCCCGACCGCCTCATACAAGGAAATGATGGAATGGGCGCTGCCGGTCGTAGCACAGAAGATACTGCATAAGACCGAAAAGATACTGGAAAACGATGAGCGGTTTCATGACCTCAAACCCTATATTCGCGGGGGATTATGGCGAAACTTCCTGGTGAAATATCCCGAATCCGATACTATGTACAGAAGGATGCTCATGGTAAGCGAACAGGTCGAAGCTTCAAGAAGAAAAGCTTCATATCATAAAGCCGCCCGTGAATTGTACATGGCGCAGTGTAACTGTGGTTACTGGCATGGCGTTTTCGGCGGACTCTATTTGAATTTTCTCCGGCGGGCAATTTACGAACATCTGATAAAATCCGAACGGTATGTATCCGCATCGCATGCGAAAATTTCCGTTTCAGATTTTAACAGCGACGGGTATGATGAAGTTATCATGGAAAACGATGCTGTCAAACTGTTTGTTTCGCCTCAGGAGGGGGGTGCCGCTTTCGAACTGGATTACCACCCGAAGGCATTCAACCTGTTCGACACCCTTACCCGCCGTGAGGAAGCTTATCACGCTCAAATTGGTAGTTCTCCGGAGAATTCCGAAGACGAACACTCCTCTATTCACGACAGCATCCGGATAAAAGATAACGACATTCCCGATCATCTTGTCTATGACTGGTACAGGCGGTTGAACTTTCTTGACCATTTCATTCCGCCGGGAGAAAATCCGGAAGCATTTTCAAGATCATGCTTTACGGAACTCGGCGATTTTATTAATACACCGTATTCAATCAAAGAGATTAACGATAAGCAGGAATTGAGCGTTACTTTATCCCGCCAGGGGCATCTCAGACCGGGAAAACGAAAAATACCTGTGCGGGTGGAAAAACGTATCGGAATCCCAAAGAAGGGGGCGATAATAACCGCCGACTATTCGGTGTATCTCGAAGGAAAAAAAGATGTGGTATTCGGAGTTGAAATGAACATGGGGCTCCAAAGCGGACATTCCGACGATTCGTTCATCGAAATTCCGGGCAGAACATTACACAATCCGCATCTCGATTCTATCGGCGATGAAGAGGATACCAGCGAAGTTGTATTGACAGTAGGATGGATGCCTTTGAGGGTAAGAATAAGCTTTTCGGAACCGGCAACCCTGTGGAGATTTCCCATAGAAACAATATCTCTTTCCGAAGGAGGACTGGAAAAAAATTATCAAAATACATGCATTGTTCCCCTGTGGTTGATAAATGGAAAAAACGGTATGTTGAATGTTACGATAAGAATGGTGGTAGAATCATGGTAAAAGGCAAGCTCGTATTTGCATTTCACAGTCACCTGCCGTATGTGCTTTCTCACGGGAGGTGGCCGCATGGTATGGACTGGATAAACGAAGCGGCGGCAGAAACCTATATTCCACTCCTGCAGGTATTTGGAAAGCTCGTTTCCGAGGGGATTTCCCCGAAAATAACCATCGGCCTTACCCCGGTTTTAACCGAGATGCTTGCAGACGATGTATTCAAGAACGAATTCAATGTTTATGTCAACCAGAAAATTGAAGCTGCCGGACAGGATGCCGGTGAATTTTACCGTATCGGTGATACTCGACGTCATGATGTCGCACGTATGTGGGAGGATTTTTACCGGAATGTGCAGGTTTTTTTCAATGATACGCTCGCCCGTAATATACCGGCGGCTTTCAGGAGATTTCAGGACGACGGCCATATTGAGATTATAACCTGCGCCGCCACACACGGTTATTTGCCTCTTTTGGGTGAGGATACCGCGGTACAGGCACAGGTCAAGCTCGGGGTAGAAACCTACAAAAAACATTACGGCTGTCAGCCGCGCGGCATCTGGCTTCCCGAATGCGCATACCGTCCCGGCTATGAGTGGAGTCCGCCGATAGAGGGTTTCGGCGGTCCCCGTCCCCGCAAGGGCGTGGAAGAGTTCCTGTCGGAAAACGGCATCGAATATTTCATCGTTGACAGCCATCTGCTCAAGGGGGGGCAGGCAATCGGAGTATATCTCGACCGCTTCAGTTCCTTAAAACAGTTGTGGGCAAATTTCGAAAATCAGTATGCGCCGGTTAAAGAGGATTTTGAAAAGACTCCCCATAAACTGTATTACGCTGCAATAGCAGAGGGTAAAGCTCCGGTGGCTTTCTTCACCCGCGATCCCGATACCGGCCTGCAGGTATGGAGCGGAGAGCACGGTTATCCCGGCAACGGCTGGTATCTTGATTTTCATAAGAAGCATTTCCCCGGCGGGCACCGTTACTGGCGGGTTACTTCCTCGAAAGCCGATCTTGCGGACAAGGAAGTGTATGTGCCGGAGCAAACGGAAGCTCTGATCTTTGAACAGGCACATCATTTCAAGAATCTTGTCAGGGATTTATGCCTGAAGGAGGGTATGGATGAAGACCGTCCTCCGATAATATGTGCGCCGTTCGATGCCGAGCTGTTCGGCCACTGGTGGTTCGAGGGTCCCCGATGGATCTATGCGGTACTCAAGGAAGTATCTTCAGACCCCGATATAGAGACATCCACAATGGGCGAATGCATGGATCAGTATACCCCTGTGGAGGTGGTATCTCTGCCGGAGGGTTCCTGGGGCAAGGGAGGATTCCACTGGATATGGCTGAACGACTGGACGAAATGGACATGGAAACACATATACGAGAATGAGAAGCTCATGCAGAAAGCCGCTCAAGACTACGGCGACCGTACCGATGAACCGGTGGCATCGCTTTTAAAGCTTCTGGCACGTGAACTGCTACTGCTCGAAAGCTCCGACTGGCAGTTCCTCATAAGCACATGGGCCGCGAGAGATTATGCGGAAATGCGCTTCTCGAACCATGATTCCGATTTCAAAAAAGTGCTCGCACTGCTCGAAAAGGCGGCTGATGGCGAAGCGCTTTCCGATGCCGACCATGAACTGGTACATGAAATATCGGAACGTGACAACCTCTTCGAGCACATCGATCCGAAATGGTGGGCGGAAGTGGAGTTCCCGTAAAGAGTGATGTTTTCAACTCACCCCTCGTTCCTCTCTCTACAAGCAGAGAGGGGATGACCACACCTTTCCAGCTTCCATCTCTAAGAGAGGGTAGTGGATTAGGTTGGAGGTTGTTAGTGATGAACAAGTATGAAATAATTATCTACTGGAGCGAAGATGACAGTGCTTATATTGCTGAAGTGCCTGAATTGCCGGGATGTGCGGCAGATGGGAAAACATATCAGGAAGCCCTAGCAAATGTCGAAGTTATTATCAGCGAATGGATTGAAACCGCACAAGAAAATGGGAGGCCAATTCCTCAACCCAGGGGGCGATTGATGTTTACATAATTGGTTTTATATTACAATTGGGATAATTTATAATGATGATTAAATATGATAAAAATTTGAATATTTTTGCTCCAAAAAAGGAATTAGAAATTTGCAAATCATTTTCAATAGAAAATGATGTTACTTTATATCTTGGTGATTGTATTGATTTTTTATGTCAAATTCCTGATAATTCTATACAATTAATCATTACTTCTCCTCCGTATAACATTGGCAAAGAATATGAAAAAAAATTAGATATTAAAGAATACGTTTATCAACAAAGCAAGGTAATAAGTGAATGTATAAGAATACTTAAGGATGACGGTAGTATTTGCTGGGAAATTGGAAACTACGTTGATAACGGAGAAATCATCCCTCTTGATATAATGCTTTATGATTGTTTTAACGACAATGGATTAAAACTCAGGAACCGTATTGTTTGGCATTTTGGACATGGTCTCCATTGTTCAAAGCGTTTTTCTGGTAGATATGAAACTATACTTTGGTTTACAAAAAGTGATGACTATATTTTTAACTTAGATGCTATTCGTGTTCCTCAAAAATATCCTGGAAAGAAGCATTTCAAGGGGCCAAAAACCGGAGAATATTCAAGCAATCCAAAAGGTAAAAATCCTTCTGATATCTGGAATATCCCGAACGTAAAAAGTAATCACATAGAAAAAACATGTCACCCTTGTCAATTCCCAGTAGCACTTGTTCAGAGATTAGTTCTTGCTCTATCTAACGAAGAAGATATTGTTTTTGATCCTTTTATGGGTGTTGGATCAACTCAGGTAGCAGGAATAATTAATAATAGAAAAATTGCAGGTTCAGAAATATTAGAAAAATATTATAATATCGCATGTGAAAGGATTAAGCTTGCTTATGAAGGCAGACTTAAAATACGACCCGATAAACCAATTTATGAACCATCAAATAGTTTATCTCTGATAAAAAATCCTTTTATTAAAGACACTGAGGAAAAAAATGAAAATAATTGAGAAATACTCACATTTAAATGGTGAAGAATATCTTTTAGTTCATCACGTTGATTTATATAAAGAAATAAAAGAAGTGATAAAAACTATTAATGCAGAAAAACATAGAACAAAAGTCAGTAAAGAAAAGACAATGAAAGGTAAAATGTTATATAATCCTGATGAATTGAATAGAGAATTTAAAAAATTGTTTAAGAAAAGAAAGTGGATCGATGTTCGTTACAAATATTATGTTACAACTGATTACAAAATTATGCAGGAATTAATTACATTACAATTGGATAAGCAAAAAGAGTTTCTAATTAATAAAGGTATTCATTCGCCAATATATTCTTATAAACAGACTGATTTTGTAAAAGATAATATTGCAATAGAAGTTCAGTTTGGAAAATATGCTTTTGTAGCTTATGACTTATTTGTCAAACACTTACTTTTCTATAGTGGTGGTGTAATTAATATAGGGATTGAAATTTTACCTATAAAATCAATGCAATCAGAAATGTCAACTGGTATTGCCTATTATGAAGGAGAAGTATATAATGTTTTAAGGCATGGAAGAAATAATCCGCCTGTTCCATTATTAATTTTGGGAATTGCACCTTAAGTAACTAAAAATATTACATATATCTTTTTTTATAATTACCTATTTTTTTAATTCAAGTTGAAAGCTGACCCATTATTCCAAAAAGCTATCAAAGGAACCATCCATGAAAATTCTCTTCGCCGCATCGGAAATGGTGCCGTTCTGCAAAACGGGCGGGCTGGCTGATGTCATCGGCGCTCTTCCTCCGGTACTCGCGGACATGGGACATGATGTTTCGGTGATGCTTCCCGGATATGCTGTCATTGACAGGAAGGGTTACGGGTTCAAGCGGAAAACCCGCAGGATTGACATTCCGGTCGGCGGGGAAATACAACCGCTCGCGGTCTCATCGGCACAGTTCAGGGGAATCACCGTATACCTCCTCGAAAACGGGGAATATTTCGGCAGGAAAGGGTTGTACGGCGATGCAGCAGGCGACTACAGCGATAACGGATTCCGTTTCGTTTTCTTTTCGAGGGGCGTTCTCGAGGCGGCGAAAAGACTCCGGTTCAGGCCGGATATCGTGCATACCCATGACTGGCAGACGGGACTGGTGAATACCTATCTTGCAACGAGCTATGCGAACGACCCGTGGTTCATGGGCACCGCTACTCTCTTCACCATTCACAATCTCGGCTACCAGGGAATATTCCCGGCGGATGTTTTTTCAATCACCGGGCTACCCCGTGAAGAATTTCACTGGACGAAGCTGGAGTATTACGGCAACCTGTCGTTGATCAAGGGCGGAATAGTGTATGCCGATGCGGTTTCGACAGTGAGCGAAACGTATGCTGAAGAAATCACCGGGGAATCTATGGGATTCGGGCTTCATGATGTGCTTGCCGAACGAAGCGGCGATCTCTATGGTATCGTGAACGGGATCGATGAAAATCTCTGGAATCCCTCGAAAGACAGGTCGATTCCCGCTGTGTACAGCGCCGGGGATATGGAGGGGAAGAAAATATGCCGCAAAGCCCTTCTCGATGCCTGCGGTTTACAGGCGGGAGTTCATGTTCCGGTACTGAGCATGGTGTCAAGACTCGATGTCCAGAAAGGTCTGGACATTCTCGAGGATGCAATAAGCAAGCTCATGGCGATGGACATTCGAATGGTGATTCTCGGTACGGGTGCCGAGGAACATCAGGAAAAAATGCGGTCGCTGGCGGCAAGATACTCCGGCAGTCTTCATGTAACCATAGGATTCGACAACGATCTGGCGAAACTGATGTACGCCGGGTCGGATGCGTTCATAATGCCCAGCAAATATGAGCCCTGCGGTCTCGGACAGCTTATTGCCATGAAATACGGCACGTTGCCGATAGTGCATTCGACAGGCGGTCTTGCCGACACGGTTCGTGATATCGATGCTCGCCCGGATGATGGCAACGGGTTTGCCATTCATGAATATTCTTCGGATGCCCTCGTGAAAACGGTGAGACGTGCGGTAACACTCTATCGTAAAACAGGACGCAGACTCTGGAAAAAAACTGTTGATCGTGCTATGAAAGGTGATTTTTCCTGGAAAAAATCCGCCGAAAAATATAGTAATCTCTATAAACAAATTGGAAACTTTAACAAAAAATAAAAGTTATACTATACTAGAGGGGCGGCGAAAAAGTCTTTTTAAGCGCCCCGGTTTGAAACATATGACTATGGCGCTGTCAACGACTTGTAAATCAAAATGTTACACAGATCATTGACAGCTTATTCTCCGGACGAAACGGTGTTTTTATACGTCTCATAGATGTCTCATGGTATAAAAAATGCGGTATACACGGCACATGGCGTTTATGTAAAGCGAGGTGGGGAAAATGAGAGCCCTGATTAAAATGACCGGAACAGCAGGAATTATCGTACTCATGTTAGCGGGGTGTTCTGCATTTGTGACAATCAACGAACGGGCGATGAGCCTTGAGGATGTTATCAATTTATCGAAGGTCAAACTGGATTCGGAAGTCATCATTCGTCAGATAGAAGTAACACGTTCAAAATTTGAGCTTACTTCGGATGAAATTGTAATGCTTAAAAACGAAGGTGTCGATGATGATGTTATTGAATACATGATCGAAACCGAATTCATACCTGAAAAGTTCACCTGGGATTATGGTTATTCGCCCTATAATTACTGGTATTATCATTACAATTATGCGTATTATCCCATGTATGATTATTACTATAACCCCTATTCGATGTATTCTAACTGGGGTATGCCATATTACCGCAGTCCTTACACCGTACGACGCAGGCCCGGGTTAGTCGGAAGGTATTATGATTATTATCCTGTTACTCCGCCGCCCGGAAGAGAATATTACCAGAAAGAACGTTATCAGGAACGCAGGCCTGATGAGCGAAGACCTGAAGAGCGAAGACCTGAAGAGGGTAAATAGAAAAATCGACACTGTAAAGGGTAAAAAATAATTGCAGTTTTTGAGCTTACCCCCTTCCGTTTTTTGTAGGTGTTCAGGGTTGCCTTATGGGTTACCCTTATATCAGAATTGTTCAATTCTGAACGTGTACCCAATGGATTCCAACACTTTTCTGTTCGGTTGCTGACCCTTTTATGATTAATGCGCACAATCTTACATTCGCATATCCCGGAAAACCTCCCATACTGAAAAATTTCAATCTATCCCTTTCTGATGGGACGTATGTTGCTTTAATGGGTCCCAACGGCTCGGGCAAAACGACACTCGCTCTGCTTATAAAGGGCATGCTTGCGCCCCTGGCGGGAACGATTACAGTTGATGGAGTAAGTCCCGTTGATGAAAGCACACGGTTCGAAATTATGAAACGAGTCGGCCTTGTCTTCCAAAATCCTGAAAATACTATTGTTACTACTACGGTAGAAACAGAGCTTGCTTTCGGGCTTGAGAATCTCGGCGTGTCCTCTGAAGAAATGAAAGAGCGTGTCGATGAAGCCTTGCGGCGCTTTAATCTCGAGAACTACCGCCATACAAATCCAACGAATCTTTCCGGCGGAGAAAAGCAACGTCTTGCCCTCGCATCTGTAATGATAATGAAACCGTCCTGTCTTATCCTCGATGAACCCACCGCTCTCCTTGACCCGCCGAGCCGTACTGTATTGCTCGATTCGGTGCAGGAGGCTGTCAATGAGGGTTCCACCGTTATACACATAACTCAATTTTCCTTTGAGGCGCTTCTCGCCGACCGGATGATTGTGCTCGATGAATCCGGCATACTTCTTGATGGCTTGCCGGACAAGATTCTTTCCGAAACAAGTGATTTCAGAACCGGCGGCAAAGAATTTATATGTTCTTTCTATAACGAAAATAAGGCCGTCGATACGGCGAACACTCTGTTCGATTCACTTACAATCCTTACAAAAAACGGGAAAGCCGGAAAACCTGACGAATCTGACGTTGTCACACTCGAGGATGTCGGCTTCAGGTATAACAAAGACACACCGTTTGAGAAATGCGCTCTCGAGGATATCAGCCTGACTTTTCCGGTGGGTTCTTCGACTGTGCTTATGGGTTCTTCGGGATCGGGTAAAACGACCCTTCTTGAAATTGCCGCCGGTATTACCAAACCAACAAAAGGCAGAATAAACCTGAATGGAAACCATGTCAGGGCTATGGCTTTTCAACTGCCGGAGGATCAGATGTACGGTCATACACTGGAATCTTATATCGGTTTCGGCCCCGGGAATCTCGGCATAAAAGACAGAGCGCTTGATGAGACAATTTCAGAAGCTCTTTCTGCAGTCGGTCTCGAACCCGATAGATTCAGAAACCGCGACCCTTACACCCTCTCAGGCGGTGAAAAACGCAGAGCTGCTCTGGCAGGAGTTCTTGCAATGAAGCCCGATGTGCTGTTTCTCGATGAGCCGACTGCGGGTCTTGACCGAAGCGGAATGGATATGGTCATTACCTTTTTGAGAAAGTACCTTGTGAACGGTGGAACACTTCTTTTTTCCACCCATGATTTCGAGGTTGCAAGGTGTCTCGCAGGTTATGCGGTTGTGCTCGATACCGGGCATGTAGAAACGAATGGAACGTTATTTGATGTGATAGAAAACTCGCCCTGGCTGCGTTCATTATATGCCTCATAATCCTGTTTGTCTCTGATTCTTCATAAGATATTCCAATGACTGCTTTTTTAAAAAAGAGGTGTGAAAAACCAACTTACTCAAGGAACACGCTGTCAAGGGTCAGAGCGAAGCGCAGAAGCATGCGCCCTTCCGTTCGGTCGAACGAGACCGGCTTGTCGGGTCGATCAGACCGATGACCGCGACGGAGCAATAGATTTCATATATGGGCACATGAAAAAGGTCTTTTTCGCCGCCCTCAAATACGTGCAAACAGATTTAGTACTTGCAAAGAATTTATTTGATGCATTAATTTATTGTATATGAAACTATCGTGTGTTGTTTCATGTTTTATACGGTTTCAGTCTGAACACATAAAAAATCTTGTGAAAAACTCATACTTTCGAGATAATGAATTGTCAAGAGCCGGCCTGTTTTGCCCTTGAAAGTAACACCGTTACATATTTCAAGCCGGGGCGTGAGAAAAGATTTTTTCACCGCCATCTTATGGAAAGAAAACGAATGAATATATACTGTAGTTTACTTCCGGTATATTCCGAGGAGGTAAAAGCATGATTTGCCCCAGATGTAAAAAAGAAACTCCCGATGATAGTGAAAGGTGTATCAATTGCGGTGTTAAATTTATACGAAAGCCGCGCAGGGATACCGGTGCACAGCCACCTGAGAGACAGGCAAAACCGCCTGAGGAAGATGCCTCAAAAACGCAGATACCCCGGAGCATTCCCCGACCCGGACAGGATTCCCCGGAAGACAGTGATGCCGGGAAAACCCGGATTTCAACCGGCAAGGAAAAGGAAACGCCCCCGGCGCAGGAAGATGCCGGTAGAACCAGTATTGTTCCGCCGGGCAGCGGAAGTGAAGCCGGACCGTCCCCTGAGTCATCCGGAGGAAGTGCTCCGAAACCATCGGAGGAAGAGGATACGCTGCGAAGAGTTCTTTCCGATCGCTACGAGATCCTTAAGAAGCTTGGTGCAGGCGGCATGGCTTCCGTATATCTCGCCCGGGAGAAAGCCCTTAATCGAATGGTGGCTATCAAGCTCCTCCCAAAAGCGTATACCCGTGATGCAAATTTTGTGGCCCGGTTCAAGAATGAGGCGCAGGTTGCGGCAAATCTGGAACATCCGCACATTGTCGGGATTTACCAGATAAGCGAGGAACAGGATCTTGTCTATTTTGTTATGAGTTACATCCCCGGCGGCAGTTTAACCGACCGTATTAAAAAGCATGGTGTCATTCCTGTTGACGATTTAGTTAAATGGAGTATCGATGCATGTTCTGCCCTTGCTCACGGTCATGAACACGGGGTAATACACCGCGACCTGAAACCCGATAACATAATGCTTGACAAAAATGACCGTGCTGTGGTTATGGATTACGGTATCGCACGTGCCGGTGAAGGTACGGGACTTACCCAGACCGGCTCTGTTATCGGTACTCCCCAGTATATGAGTCCGGAGCAGGCACGCGGGTCAGAACTCGATGCCCGCAGCGACATCTATTCCATGGGTATAGTTCTGTACCAGATGGCAACAGGCGATCTGCCGTTCCAGGCAACCGATGCCGCTTCATTAATGTATATGCATGTTCATGAAAGCCCGGAGCCTCCGGACGCACGTAATGCAGATGTTCCCGAATGGCTGAAGAATATCATACTCAAGTGTCTTGCAAAAAATCCTGCCGACCGGTTTGCAAGTTTCGAGGAATTGAAAGCAGCCCTTTCCGAACGATATTCCCCCAAACTGACCGTGACCCCGCTTTTGGAGCGGGACCGTAAAAAACAAAGAACACGGATAGCAGTTATTGCGGCTACGGCAATAATTATCATAGCTTCGGCAGCGGTGTTTTTCCGGTGGCAATCCGGTCAGGAAAAACTGGCTGAACAGGCGCAACTCGAGTCCGAACGACAGGCTCAGGAACTCAGACTCCGGCAGGAACAGGAATCCCAGGATACAAAAGATGACATGGCTTATGAGCAGGCCCTGGCGCTGAACAGCAAGGTTGCATACAGCAATTACCTGGTGTCGTATCCGGATGGCAGTCATGTCGATGAAGCACGGGCAAAAATTGAAACTATCGAGAATGAGGAAAAGTCACGGGAAGCCGAAGCTCAGTCGAAACGCGAGACAGAGTCCGAAGCCGAACTTCAGAGAAGGTTAGCCGCGACCGCTGCCGCAAGCCAAAGAGCAGAAGCGGAGGAAAAAACACGTCAGGATGATATGGCATACCAGCAAGCGGAAATGGTACACACCAAGCAGTCATACAGCACTTATCTGAAAATCTTTCCCGAGGGCAGTCATGCGGAAGAGGCACATACCAGGCTTGTGAAATTAGATGCTGCCCTGGCGGCGAAAATGAAGGCGGAAGCAGAGGAATCGGCAAATAAGGACAATCAGGCGTTCGAGCTTGCAAGCAGGGAAAATTCGAAACAGTCGTATAATACATACCTGATTTCGTTCCCGAACGGGAGGAACAGCGACGAAGCTCATGCAAAAATCGCCGCTTTTGAACAAAAAGAAGCAGAAGAGGAAAAGGTCAGAATAGCGTTATCATCTCTTTCGTTGAGACTGGGGAAAATACCCGGAGGCATTTTTTTACTGGGATCGGAAGAAGGCGGTAATGACGAGAAACCGGTTAAGACCGTCACCCTGAGCGGCTTTGAAATGAGCTCGACAGAAATAACTCAGGCGCAATATAAAAGTATACTGGATGATAATCCCTCGTATTTCAAGCTTGATGATAACTGTCCCGTGGAGCGTGTAACATGGAAAGATGCAATAACATTCTGCAACAAGTTGAGCGAAAAAGTAGGGCTTGCACCATGTTATAACCTGAGCACGGGTGCCTGCGATTTGAGTAAAAACGGGTTTCGCCTGCCCACCGAGGCCGAATGGGAGTATGCCTGCCGTGCAGAGTCAGGTCTGGACTACAGCCTTGGAGACGGAGAAAGCGCTCTTAACAGGGGCGCCTGGTATCAGCGCAACAGCCAGGAAAAAACGCAACCCGCAGGGCAGAAAACAGCCAACGCATGGGGTTTGTATGACATGCATGGCAATGTGTGGGAATGGTGCAACGACTGGTACGGCAAGAGCGCTTACCAGACAAACGGGGAAAATAATCCCACCGGGCCGGAATCGGGCGGGGAAAAAGTACTCCGCGGCGGAAGCTGGCTTGATAGTCCCAAGGACTGCCGGTCGGCCAAGCGCAGGAGTTTTAATCCGGAAAAAGAATACTCCGACATCGGATTCAGGGTGGTACGGAGGTAACCTCCGGGAATCTATTGTCATCCGTCTTGTCGACCAGACGGGGTAGAATTTATATGTATCCAGGGAAAATAGTGTCCGGTAAAAGTATACTTTAAAACATATAAGCCTATTTAAAGACAAGTAATTACAAATTATAAGATAATTATTGGATACATAATTTGCTTCATGAGCATGTTTGTTTTTTT
>AQSL01000099.1 GCA_000403035.1 Candidatus Latescibacter anaerobius SCGC AAA252-E07
GGGCGAAAAAAACAAACATGCTCATGAAGCAAATTATGTATCCATTAATTATCTTATAATTTGTAATTACTTGTCTTTAAATAGGTTTATATGTTTTAAAGTATAATTTTACCGGACACTACTGAGTATGAATAGTAATTACCTTTCAGGTATTCCTGAATTACCCGTTTGAATATACATCTCCACCTATGAATTCCGGAAACGAATCTTTATAATATCCATAGTGAACATAGATAATATATACATAAAAAAATGCACTATTCAGGAAAACGAGTTATTTTTGCCGGGATTTCACCGGTAACGGTAAGATATAAACCGGAATAATTCCTTGATTTTATACAACTGTCATTGTAAAATAGTGTCAATAGAGAACATGACCCGGCAGTTATTTTTTTAAGAACCATATACAGAGGTGACATCGAGGATACATCATTGTAGCTATTTGTCGTATGGTTCCAAGTTACATGTAATTCAAAAAGGAAACCGGACACGTGACTGATATATCTCACAACACAGTACTTCTCGGTATAGATCTCGGCTCGAGGAATGTAAAGCTCTGTCTCATGAGAAACGGTATAGTTGAGTCCCAAAAAATCATTGAAAGCATAGAATTTTACCGCACCTACGGTTTACAGGTTGAGGCCGGTTTTTGTGTTGACACTTCAGCGCTGGATTACAGCGATGTCGACCATATAGTAGCGACCGGGTATGGTAGAATGAGTGCGGCGTTACAAGGGGCTGAAAACATATCCGAACTCAAGGCGCATTCTCTCGGCGCGCGATACCAGACGGGACTCGATAATTTCACCCTTCTGGATGTGGGCGGCCAGGATTACAAGGTGATTCACATCGAGAACGGCAAAATGGTTGATATTGCCACAAACGACAAATGTGCCGCCTCTACCGGCAGGTATCTTGAAAACATGTCGCGGGTGCTCGGTATTTCACTGGAAGAAATGGGACGGTATCATGAAAATCCTGCAGCGTTGTCCAATACATGCGCAATATTCGGTGAATCGGAACTTATCGGGCTTGTGGCGAAAGGCGAGCCGGTTCAACGCCTTGCCGCCGGAGTCAACAGCGCGATTGTCGAACGTGTCGCCCCCCTTCTCGAACGCATGGGAACGGGCATTATTCTCATGTCCGGCGGAGTTGCGCTGAATGGCGCTGTCGTTACCCTGATGGGAGAAATAACCGGAAGGGAAGTCCGGGTCGTGAAAGATCCGCTGTTCAACGGGGCAATCGGGTGCTGCGTGAGCGGGCTGAGATTATCGTGAAAAAATAATTATTTACTTACGCTCGTAAGGCTTTATATTTTACTATACATTTTTACAAAATATCGTTTTAGTGTCTTTAAAACTCACCCCTGAACACATATCTGCAAGCAGAGGAGAGGGGAACTGGTATATTTATTCTATAAAAGGGTAAAATAAAACATAGTGTAAAAATTAGGGTTGGGATAGCTTTTTAAAGTCGTTTTAAGGTAAAATAAAATGGCAGTACCTGAAAAAATAAAAGGTCTGATTGAACGTTTTGACAATAACATCGATGCATATAAATCCGGCCATTATAATGAGACACAGGTGCGTCATGAATTCATCGATCCGTTTTTTATGACGCTCGGCTGGGATGTCAACAATGAAAAAGGTTATGCAGAAACATATAAAGATGTTATACACGAAGATTCAATTAAGGTTGGCGGTATTCCAAAAGCGCCCGATTACTGCTTTCGCATCGGTGGTGTAAGAAAATTTTTTCTGGAAGCTAAAAAGCCTTCGGTATATATAAAAGAGGATACGCATCCGGCTTACCAGCTCAGACGATATGCCTGGTCTGCAAAACTTCCGCTCAGCATCCTCACTGACTTTGAAGAATTTGCCATATATGACTGCCGTGTAAAACCGGTAAAAACCGACAAGGCATCCACAGCAAGAATTCGTTATTTTACCTACAAAGAGTATCATGAATGCTGGGCTGAGATTGCTTCAATATTTTCCCACGAAGCTATATTAAAAGGTTCTTTTGATACATATGTTGCATCGAGCAAAGCGAAAAGAGGGACTGCAGAGGTTGATAAAGCATTTCTGAAAGAAATCGAAAACTGGCGGGATATCCTCGCCCGTAATATCGCTTTGCGCAATCCTGCCTTTACCCGACGTGAGTTGAATTTCTCTGTTCAACGCACAATAGACAGAATTATTTTTCTGAGAATTTGCGAAGATAGAGGAATCGAGGATTATGGCACCCTTATGAGCTTGTTAAACGGCTCGAATATCTATAAGCGTCTGTTTCAAATTTTTTACCGTGCCGATGAACGTTACAATTCGGGTTTATTTCACTTTAAAGTCGAAAAAGGGTATTCAGAACCTTTCGATGAACTCACGCCGTCTATTACCATCGATGATAAACCCATTAAAGATATTATTAAAAGCATTTATTATCCTGAAAGCCCTTACGAGTTTTCCGTTCTACCAGCCGATATTCTCGGACAGGTTTACGAGCAGTTTCTCGGCAAAGTAATCCGCCTGACATCCGGACACCGTGCTGTAGTCGAAGATAAGCCGGAAGTCAAAAAAGCCGGTGGTGTCTACTACACACCAACATATATTGTGAACTACATTGTAAAAAATACCGTCGAAAAACTTCTTGAGGGTAAAACTCCGAAACAGGCGGAAAAACTGAAAATCCTCGACCCTGCCTGCGGTTCGGGCTCTTTTCTCATAGGAGCATACCAGTACCTGCTTGACTGGCACCGTGAGTGGTACGAAAAAAATAATCCCGAAAAATGGGCAAAATCCCGTAAGCCAAGACTGTACAGAGTTGCCGCAGGCGACTGGCGTTTAACCACGGACGAACGCAAACGTATTCTCCTGAACAATATTTACGGTGTCGATATTGATACGCAGGCGGTTGAAGTAACAAAACTTTCCCTCCTTCTCAAGGTTCTGGAAGGTGAAAACGATCAGACACTGGCTCGACAGTACAAGCTTTTCCACGAGCGCGCATTACCGAATTTGAGCAGTAATATAAAGTGCGGGAATTCCCTCATCGGGCCCGATTTTTATGACGGGAAACAGATCGATTTGTTTGACGATGAGGAGCGGTACAGAATAAATGTATTCGACTGGGAGGGTGAGTTTGCGGAGATATTCAAGAAAGAAACAAGAAAATTATGGTTCGTCACTTTTGTTACTCATAATTCGCGAATTTCAGAACGGATGCTTACATATGGTGTTAAATCTGGTAATCCTCTTGTCTTTATACAAGAGAACTTGATATTGATCGCAGAAAAAATTGCTGAATCATGTAAACTATATGGCGTACCAGTTGTAGCATGGAGTGTATTGCCGGATCATGTTCATATGGTTCTTGCAGCGAGTAATAGAAAAGAACTGAATGAATATGTTAGAAAAATAAAAGGATATAGTTCTTATGCTTATCAGCGGGCACTCGAATTGGATCCAGGTGGTAAGGTATGGGCTCAGAAGTTTCACTCTGAGGAAATTATTGATGAAACATCTTTGAATGAAATAATTAATTATATTTATGCAAATTATGAAAAACACAGAGAAAAGTGGGGTTATCCGGAAAGTGGTTATATGACAGGCGATGAAAGAGAGAACAAGGGGCTTAAGCCCCTTGTTAAACCAATTGATAACCTCCCTGCCATCTATAAGATTATACACTCAATATGTGTCCCTATTGAAAAAGCCCGTTATAGCTCAGGTGGATTTGATATTGTAATAGGTAATCCTCCATATATCCGGATTCAGGGTCTTAAAGAATGGTCGCCTAAAGAAGTCGAGTTCTACAAACAGAAATATACATCGGCAGGTAAAGGAAACTATGATATTTACGCTGTGTTTGTTGAAAAAGGGCTTGGTTTGCTGAAAAATAATGGATTGTTGGGATTTATTTTACCTCACAAATTTTTTAATGCACAGTATGGGTTGCCTTTGCGGATATTATTAAGTAAAGGAAGACATTTGTTTGAGATAGTACATTTTGGTGATAAACAATTATTTAAAAATTCAACAACATATACATGCTTGTTGTTCTTGGATAAATCGGGAAGAGAACAATTCAAATTCCTGAAAGTCAATGATGTTACTGGGTGGAAAACAAGGGGCTTAAGCCCCTTGTTAGAAACATCAACTCATATGTCGGACGGGAGTCTTGAACAGATTATAGAAGGGATAATTCCTGCGTCAAAAGCAACATCTACCGAATGGAATTTTGTTGTCGGTAAAGGGTCACAATTGTTCGAAAAGTTAAGCCAAATGCCATTAAAATTAGGTGCTATTGCAGATATATTTGTTGGATTACAAACGAGTGCTGATTCAGTGTTTTTATTCAAAAAATATGAAAAAACAAAAGATAAAATAATGAAATTATATTCAAAAGAATTTGACCAATATATACAATTAGAATATAGTTTATTGAAATCTGTGGTAAGGAGTGGTAATATTGGTAGATATTGGATAAAGCCTAATGCATTAGTTCTTTTCCCTTACAAATTAGTTAATCAGAAGTTCAAACTAATTTCTGAAAATGAAATGGAACATAAATTTATTAAAACATGGAAATATCTGATTTATAATAAAAAACTTTTATCAAATCGTGAGCATAGTAAATTTAAATATTCAGGCTGGTATCAATTATATCCAAAAAATATCGATCTTTGGGAACAACCTAAAATATTATTGCCTTATATGATTAAAAGATTATCTGCTTATTACGATGATGATAATATTTATTTCGTAAATGTTACTACTGGTGGATTTGGTATTACTATTAATGAAGAATATGGATCAATGAAATATTTTACTGGGATCCTTAATAGTATATTGCTTGATTGGTATTTGAAAAAAGTTAGTACAAATTTTCATGGTGGTTATTTTGCTGCTAACAAACAATATTTAGCCCAACTTCCCATCCACACCATCAACTTTTCCGACCCCGCCAATAAATCCCGTCATGACCGTATGGTAAACCTTGTCGAACAAATGCTTTCGCTTCACAAGCAATTATCTTCTGCAAAAACCGCACATGATAAAGAGGTTATCCAGCGCCAGATAGATGCTACAGATAAGAAGATTGATAATCTTGTATATGAACTTTACGGGCTGACTGAGGAGGAGATAAAGATAGTTGAAGAAGCCACTGAGAACTCATAAATAATTCCATCGAATATTTTCCGTGTTTATCCGTGTTCATCTGTGGCTCGTACTATTGCTTTTGAAATTCCATTGAACAAAAAAAAATCCCGATTACTTCAATCGGGATTTTCCATACTGCATATCTATTCTAAACCGCCTGCAAACATTCAATACCATACAAAACCAAGTGATGAAAGAGCAAAATCAGTATTTCCTTAAAATACCAACCACCTTACCGGCAATCTGAAGATCGGAGGATCTCTTTTCAAGGACACGGGTTTCGTACTGCTCGTTTTCCGGGATAAGATACACCTTGTCGCCCTTCGAGTCATAGCGTTTGACCGTAATCTCATCGCCGACAATGAACACGATAATTTCGCCCGGATCGGCGGTATGCTGACGGCGTGCAAGGACATAATCGCCATCCATGATACCGGCGTTTTTCATGCTGTCGCCCTTGACCTTGAGGGCAAATACCTTTTTGGTAGGAAGAAACGAATCGTCAACGGCAAGCATTCCTTCGATGTTTTCAGCAGCGAAAATAGGTTCCCCCGCAGCTACTTTCCCGATAATCGGCACGTAGCCGATTTCGGTATCGGTTTGCGGCACTTTCGGAGCATTAACAAGTTCAATTCCCCTTGAAAGCCATGGCCTTCTTCGAATATACTGCTTCTTTTCAAGGGCAGCGAGGTTTACTCTAACCCCGTTTGTTGAACTGATACCAAATTCATTGCCAATTTCTCTCAGAGTAGGCGGATATCCCCTTTTCTGCATAAAACTCTCGATGAAATCAAGGATTTCCTGCTGTCTTTTTGTTAAAATCCTTTTCATTTTTTCTACTCCATTATATATATTAATTAATATAGTTAGGCGCTACATATTATTATATTCGCTTACATAAAAAAAGTTTCAAATGAATTGTAATCAGAATTGTCAAAGATTCAAAAAATACTATCTATATTTACACTAATAACATAAATTAAAAAAAAACGGAACATATTGAAGAAAGTTGCGTAAAATTTCATATTTAATTATAATAATATTAATAATATAAAACCCTATTTTTCATAATAATTAATTCGTTATAACTTGTCAAGTTATTTTTGTATATATAACTTGTACTTAAGTTAATAAAAGAGTATCATTAAAAGATGATGTATTTGTTTTGTTAAATGTACATTTATTCATAAAGTATTGGTGGTTTTTGCATGAATAAAATCATACAAGAAAAACACAAGCTTCTCAAGCAAGAACTTGAAAAATACGATGCAGCCGCAGTTGCATTTTCCGGAGGAGTCGACAGTACGTTTCTCGCAAAAATAGCTTACGATGTTCTCGGTGATAAGGCTCTGGCAATAACAGTGGATTCCGAAGCGTATCCCCCTGAAAGTATATTCGAGTCCCGCAACCTTGCTCAACAGATAGGGATAAAACTTATAGAAATAAAGGAACAGGTATGCACTATTCCGGAATTTACATCAAACTCTCCCGATCGTTGCTATTACTGCAAAAGGGAACTTTTCACCCGTATGCTCGAAAAGGTTCATGAACAGGGAATACAAATTCTTATGGACGGTTCGAATAAGGACGATAGGAATGATTACCGTCCCGGAATACGTGCCCTGAACGAACTGAATATTAAAAGCCCCCTGAAATCGCTCGGTTTTACCAAAAACGATATCAGGGTATTAAGCAAAGAACTGGGGCTTCCGACATGGAACAGACAGTCTTTCGCATGTCTTGCTTCACGGTTCCCGTATGGAACAAAAATTACACCTGAATTGCTTGAAAAAACGTGGAAGTCAGAATCCATATTGGAAAAACTCGGTTTCAGCCTGTACCGTGTTCGGCATCATGGTGATGTTGCACGAATCGAAATCGCTCCCGAAGAAATGCATCTGTTGATGAAAAATAATACCCGAAAAAAAGTGGTAACATATATTAAATCATTAGGTTACAAATATGTCACCCTCGACATAGAGGGTTACAGAACAGGAAGCATGAATGAACCGTTAGCGGGTACATAAACGAAATCCCGGATGTGCGAATAACGACACAAGAATTAAAAATACTTTTCACTACATTTTGTAAAAAGTACAGTATGAAATATTCATCATTGCAAATACACGAACATTTATATATATTTGACAATTGATTATTGTGCCGGATAGGATGAAAAGTTTCCTTCTTTTAAATTCAATCACGGACGTACTTTATTTCTTTTTCCCCGTATTTCTGGAAAAACACATTGAGAAAAATAAAATCCCTTAATATTGTCCTTATAAAACCCTCAAAGTATGATGATGATGGTTTTGTTATCCGTTATTTCAAGGGTGTTCTTCCCTCAAACACTCTCGCATGCATGCGGAGCTTGACGTTCAAGTTTGCAGAACAATGGAAGAGAGAAAAGGATATAAAGATAACCATAGATATTTACGATGACATAGTTGACAATATGCCGTACAAAAAAATCGCCAGAAGGAATAAAGGCGAGACAATGGTTGTAGCCGCTCTTGTCGGTGTTCAGACCAACCAGTTTTCCCGCGCTTCAGACATTGCACAAAAACTGAATGCATTGGGAGTCACAACTCTTATCGGCGGCTTCCATGTCAGCGGAATCCTGGCGCTTTTCGATAATCCTTCTCCCGAAATACAGGAACTCATCGACTGCGGTATCATAATTGTTCAGGGTGAAGCCGAAACGGTGTGGGAGCAAATACTGTGCGATATTGTCGAGGGAAAGGAAAAGACGCTGTACCGTATGACCAGTTTCCCGGATATTTCTCATGAAATTGTACCACAAATGGGTCGTAAATATCTGAAAAAATTTGCGCTTCCCCATTTGGCAACTATTGATTGCTCAAGAGGCTGCCCTTTTAATTGTTCATTCTGCACAATCATCAATGTTCAGGGACATAAAATGCGCTGCAGAAGTGCAGAAAGCGTTCTGAAAACAATCCGTGAAAATCTCAAGAGCGGTGTGAAGGAATACTTTTTCACCGATGATAATTTTTCACGTAATCCCGCATGGGAGGGGATATTCGACGGTTTGATTCATATGAATGAAGTTGAGAGTGACAGAGTCAATTTCATGATGCAGATTGACACGGCATGTCACACTATTCCCAACTTTATTGAAAAAGCAGGTCGTGCTGGCTGCTCCCAGGTATTCATAGGTATGGAAAGTGTCAATCAAAAAAACCTTGAATCTGCAGGAAAAAAACAAAACAAGGTTGAAAATTACGCCGCATTTATTCAGGCATGGCATGATGTCGGTGTTATGACTCATGTTGGTTATATAATCGGTTTTCCCTATGATACACCCGAATCAGTCCGTGAGGATATTCATAAACTGAAAAACGAACTGAAAGTCGATCAGGCATCTTTCTTTATATTAACACCTCTGCCCGGATCAATGGATCATTTCAATATGGTTCAAAACGGAGACTATATGGATCCCGATCTGAATAAGTTCGATTCATTTCACGTCGTTATGAATCACCCAAGAATGAGTTCGAAGGAAGTGTTTAATGCTTACGAGGAGGCCTGGAAATCTTTTTATGAGTTTGAAAACCTGAAAAACATTTTAATTCGGGCAGGCAGTAAATCGTATTGGGGTATATTCAGAAATATTATGTGGTACAAAAACAGTCTTTTTGAACCCAGGCATCCGATGGTTGCCGGATTCGTTCGGATGAGAAGCCGTACGGATATACGACCCGGAACGCAAAAAATGGGTTTATGGGAATATAAAATAATGAGAGCCCGTGAGTTAATGAACGGTTTTCGAAAACGTATCGGACTGTTTTTTGAACTCCAGGAACTCTGGTGGCTTACCCGTAATCCCGACGATCCCAGATTCAAATATATTGTTGATTTTACCACTGCGCTCGGTGAGGCAAAAATCAAACTTTCCTCAATTGATTTTACCGATTCGTACTCGAAATGGCGTGATGATGTCAATACCATTATAGGTAATCTTAAGATTAAAATAAGGGATTATCAAAATACATCCGAACTCAAGGGTAAATCAAAACGCAGATTCAATGCCCTTGTTGATGATATGGGTGCATATCTTGATAAGATTAATATATCCGAACACTACAGCCGTGGTGTGGCATACCTGACATCTTACCTCACGAATAATATTCGTCTTGTTGAGAATTTTGCTTTGAAAAATGTTGCAAAAAGACGTAAAATCACTTCTTTCTGGTCTCTCACCTGTGAGCGTATAAAAGAAGGCAAAATCTTCCACTTTATATTATCCATCCCCAAAATTTTTATTAGTATATACAGAGATATAAAGATGAGCCTTTACTTTGCATATCATCTCATAAACAGAACGACCAAACATCAAAATTAAATATGGAGAAAGAGAAATGAGACTGATAACTACGTTATCCGTTTTAGTATTTTTCTTTTTGAATCTCTCCGGTCACACTCAGGAAACCATACCTCAGAAAATGACTATCCAGGGGAGTTTTGGAACGGTAACCATGGATGGGGTACAGTGGCAGCGGTTTTCATTCCGCCCGGATGTACCGATCGGTGACTTCGGAGTCGGCCTTGACATTGAATTGTTTGTCGATGAGGAGGGAAAGATTTCCAGGGAAGGTTGGGATTTTTCCAATAAAAATAAAACATGGGATACAGTGCTTCGAAAAATATATTATGTCCGTTACGGGAAATCACTTGATAAAATATATATGCGTGCCGGGGCGCTTGATGATGTTTCGCTCGGGTACGGACTTGTTATGGATGGGTATCGCAATACGCTCAATTATCCTGCCGATAAAAACATCGGTCTGGATCTCGCTGTGAGAGATTTGGGCACATTCGGTATCGGTATTCACGGCATGGTAAACTCGTTCGGTGATTTGAAAAACAAGGGTATCATCGCAGGAGGGAGAATTTCTGCAAAACCACTGAAACCTTACGATATGGGACTCCTGAGTAGATTGACATTCGGGCTTACATTTGTTCGCGATATCAATCAGTTTGCCGGGCTGAAAGACTCCGACGATGACGGGTATCCGGATTTCCAGGACGGGTTTCCCGATGACAAAAAATTATGGCTCGATACCGATGATGATGGTTTCCCGGATCGAATTGATACAAACGGCACTATAATATATGACGGGGATGATGCCGATAAAGACGCCGATGGCGACGGTCTTACCGATCCCTGGTATACCGACCTGCGCAGTGTTCCCACTCTGGATTACGATGTGGAAACCGAGGATGTTATCAATATAGAAGAAAGCCGTAACGGGGTATCGGTTTTCGGTTTTGATACTGGCTTTCCGCTTCTCGAGGAGCCGTTTCATCTTGACCTGTACGGGCAGTACGCAAAAATACACACCGGTGACGAGTATTATAAGGGTGGCTGGGGTATCGGAGCTCCCGGGCTTTTGCTGCGCACCGAAAGATTCAAGGGGCAGATTGAATACCGTCATTTCAATGGCCGTTTTCGCCCGGGATATTTCGACAACCTGTATGATCATGAACGTGTTACGCTTGTCGGTACTTCAGTCATAACAAAAGAGCAGAAGCTTCCGGATGACAAACTGGACGGGATATATGGAAAAATCGGTTATAGTCTCTTCGACATGTTGTATGCCGAAGCCGGTTACCAGTACATGACCGGTGATAAACAGTACCAGGATGTTATCGGTGTGGCAAAAGTACTCCCCGGTTTACTTGATAATATCCCGAAGATAACAGTCCTGGATGTTTACTTTTACAACAGATACGTTGATCCGGACCTTTATAACCTTTTTGAATTCACAAATAATACCTTATATGGAACCCGTATCGGTTTCTCGCTGACACCCGGAATGGCTGTTGTCTGGAATACACAATATACATTTACGCCGAAAGCTGATGGAACGGGATTCGAGAGAAACAGGTTTGTAAGTATAGAAACTGTGATTACGATGAGATAGACATTGAAGCTTGTAGAATTCTTCAATCACGAGGTATTCGGTTCCGTAATTGATTTTGTGTTCCCTCCTGCATGCCCGGTCTGCGGCGGAGCTTTCAACGCACGTGATATTATCTGCCCTGACTGTATAGATGCGATTACAGAATGCTCGTGCCGTTATATCCCTCCCGAACGCAGTCTGAAATATGTTGACAGGATATCAATTCTTTTGCCATACGATTCGGTTTGCCGCACCTTAATCCATGCACTGAAATATCATGGAATGAAATCCACCGGGCCGGTTCTTGGCACGCTCATGGCAAAAAAAACCTTTAAAAATTGTTCGCTCCCGGAAAATTCATGCCTTGTTCCTGTTCCGCTGCACCCTTTCAAATTGAAAGAACGCGGCTACAATCAAAGCGAACGTCTTGCTGCAGGGTTCGCTTCGTTTACCGGTTTCGAAATATGCGATGACCTGATTACCCGTACGAAACACACCGGCACTCAAACCGACCTCGATCACGAGCAGCGTGCTCTGAATGTCAGTGATGCTTTCAGATATTCGGGCGGGAAATCTCTTTCCGGTCGCACGGTTATTATCATTGATGATGTCATGACAACGGGCTCGACAATTTCCGAATGCGCAAAAGCGCTCAAGGAAGGCGGCGCCGGGGATATTATTATCAGTGTTGTGGCAACGCCGGGCATAGAGATGGATTGAGAGGATGGTGAAAAAGTATTTTCACACGCCATCTTCATTGAGTGCGGGATTTTTTTTAAAAAAAGTGGGTAGGATTTAATCAAACGGGACAACTGACGTTAAAAAACATATTTATCCCCGCCCTTCTTTTGTAAACAAACCATCTTACTGTGGTACGTTCGGGAGAGATTCATGCAAATGGAGTACTTTCCACTCGCCTTCACTGAACACGAAGACGATTGATGCAGCAAATGTACCTCTGAAAGTTTCACCTGCTTTTGTTGTGCTGGTATATATTCCCGTTCCGGTAAGAATCGCCGCTTCCGGTGAGATTACGTTGACATATTCTTCATCCATCACGAACTGTTGTTCCAGTAAACCGCTGTAAGCTTCCCGTAATCCATTCAAAGCCGATTCACGTGTCACCGTAAGTGTGCCATCAAAAGCAAGCGCTCCATTCGTATTATCGAGAAAATGGCTGAAGAGGCCATCCGCATCGGCTGCTGAAGCGGACTTGAGCATCTCGGCATGTTTTGCTATGAGGGCTTCCCTGATTGCCGTACGCTGAGCATCGGTAATCGGTTCTTTGGATCCCTGGCAGGCAACAAATACCGTAATACAGAATAAAATGAGAAATCTGATAGTGTGTGCCATGGTAAACTCCCTTACAAAATGAGGATAATGTTCAATATTCCTTTTTCCGTAGCTATAAATAAGACAGAGACTTAACTCCTTTATTTCAAATTCCTTGAGGCACTTATCATTATAACCCTAACGCCAGGCAGCCATCAGGCATACGAGCTTTACGACAATTAACTTCCGTGAATTGCAGATAAAATCTATGATTCTGAAACCATCATTATGGCAGATTTTGAATTTCATTTATATTGTAATAAGATTGCACTATAAAAAACACACATAAATAAATAGAAAGTAGGAATATTTTTCTAAAGGAATATTTTTTCTGATATAACTTCCATCTTATATATGCAAAATAAAATTGTGAGGCGATTAACTTCAATTTCCGAAAGATATAAACAAGTTTTATTTATTTTTCTCATTTTGGCATAGTTGTTGTGAGTTCCAAATATCACAATTTATTATTTCTTAAAAATGAAAAAAATGTTTTGAAGTTTGTTAAAAAAAATTTTAATTAAATATGAATTATTTCCGATATAAATAATGTAGATTATTGATAATTTTTAAGAATGAAAAAAATATCTAAATATTTTTATAATTTGTGATTTATATCACATCATTGTTGAAAATATTTTCGTAATTTTCGGTCGGTAAATTGTATCTTTGGTAAAAGTATAAACATTGAGATTAGCGGGAGAATTAAATTGAAAAATTACTTTAGTACCAGAAATTACTTTATTACAATTCTTTTGGCTTTGCTTTTCAGCACACCGGTTTTTGCACAGGAAGTTGGATCAATTGCAATTTCACCGGGAGAAGGGATTGTTACCACATTAGACGAAAGCGTGGATTTTTCTGCTGTGGTGTATGACTCCGAAGGTAACACTGTTGAAACTGATATTACATGGTCGGTAGAGGGCGAGATAGGGACAATAGGAAGTAACGGCCGATTTACTGCAACTTCGATCGGTTCCGGATCTGTTGTTGCGAGGGTCGGAGGTATAGCAGAACGTGCCCGTGTGACTGTCATTGAACAGGCCGATGTAGATGGATTAGCAATTTCACCCGAAGAGGTGATAGTAAATGCAGGTCAAGCAGTTACTTTTCTTGTGGAAGCGTATGATTCTGAAGACAATGTAGTCAGAACCAACATTCAATGGTCAGTTGAGGGTAATATTGGTACCATCGGAAGTAACGGAGAATTTAATCCCACTGAAGCAGGTACCGGTTATGTCGTTGCCAGAATAGGTGAAATATCAGAGCGTGTGGAAGTAACGGTATATGGTGCTGCTGCTAAGAAACCAATAATGGAAATTGGCTGGATAGCAATTTCACCACCTCAAGCGACAGTCGAGGTCGGTAGAAAACAGAAATTCCATATAGAGATATATGATATCGAAGGGAATAAAATAGCTCTTGGTCTTCTCGGGCAAATCTTAGGAGACTGGATTACTAACTGGTCGGTTGAAGGAAATATTGGAACTATATGGATAAATGGTCAGTTTACCGCAGAAACGCCGGGAACAGGATCAGTTAATGCGCAGATCGGAGAGTTCACTGCATCTGCGCCGGTAGAGGTTACCGGGGGAGGACCGGTACAGTATACCCTGACAATGGCTGTTAATGGTAGTGGTACGACTTCACCTGCGGCCGGGTCTTATACGTATGATGAAGGCACGGATGTCAATATATCGGCCAACCCCGCTTCCGGTTACCAGTTCGTGAACTGGTCAGGTAATGTGGCGAATTCCGGCAGTTCCTCGACCACGGTAACAATGTCCGGCGATCAGTCGGTCACGGCGAATTTCGAGGAAATACCGACTGTACAGTATACCCTGACAATG
>AQSL01000100.1 GCA_000403035.1 Candidatus Latescibacter anaerobius SCGC AAA252-E07
CCCTTGACAGCTTAAATCCTAAACCTTATAGTTTTTCACAACGCTTTTAAAAATAATATAATTACCGCAGGGGAAACAAAGAGTACCGTGAAAATGAAATGGTTAGATTATTTCACGTTGAAAAAATTTTTTTATGCAAACATGTTTTCAATACTTCTTTCTCTTCAATAACAATGTATTCTATGATACAACCGAATTCTGATGTATGAAAAGTGCGACCTTTATACATATAAAAAAACGGTGAACCTTGATTTAACCGGAAAGTGCGAGAGAAAGAGCGGTGGTGAGTTTTACGACATCATCGTTTGTCTTACGGAGATAATCTGATAATATGAGAGCAACATTTGTGACAATTATATAGCCGATTCTCGGATATTCATTACATAATTTCAAGAAATCTTCCGCTACAATGACTAAAAGCTGGCATTTTGTCACGGCTTTTACGGTAGCGGAACGTTCCCCCTTGCCGAAAAGGGCAAGCTCGCCAAAATAACAGTGATCATCTGCGGTAAGCCTTATAAACGATCTTTCCTTCGAACCAAAATCATGTTTCGAGGTAACGATAGTAAGTGTTTTGTAAACTTCCACCGTACCATCTTCAAGGAGGAACAGTTCAACACCTGTATCGCCCTCACGGATGATAATTGCACCGGTATCAAGTTCGGTTCTTGTTATAATATTTGCCACACGTTTCAGTTCATCATCGGAAAGTCCCTTGAAAAGTTTATAATCCGATATTTTTTTATAATTGACAATACTCATAACTATGCCTCCTCTTTTGAAGGTGTGAGAACAATAGCATAGTCGTAATCGCTAATTGTATAATTTTTTCCGGGATTGATTTTCACCGTATATCTTCCCTTGGATTCAATCTCAAGACTCCGTCCCGCTTCGTCAAATTTCCGCCGTATGAACGCATCGATAGCGCTTGTTTCAGCGGTAAGTACATTTTCCATATTAAACGATTGTTTCTCGGTAATAATACCGATGAGCAGCTGTCCAAATCGTTCAATAAATTCATTCACCGCAAAAACGAACGTTTTCCCGATAATATCTCGCGGCATACTGAGCCGCTGGATATCCGATCCTTCCTTAATTATTATATCCCGTAACGCCTGGGGGATTCCGGGAGACATAACCGCATTTGCAAGGAGAAAACCGCTGAATTCTCCGGAAACAATCACCTGGTCAACTCCGGCACGTTTGAGATGAGGCACGCTTGAAGAATCAAGGACCTCAGCACACACTTCCAATTCTTTTATTATTGATTTAATGGTCAGAACAGCAAGGAGAGTCCTGTCATCAGGTTTAGAGGTGCATTCAGGACCGGGATCGGCAAGAATAATTACCGAAGCGGCTTCCGCAATCGATGCTCTTAATAAGGTAGATTCGGAAGTATAATCACCATACACAAAATGGAACTTGATTTCGGGAAACCGTTCGGTGAGATCGGATATTTCGGATTCAGGCTGGGAATTAATAAGAACAATATCCGGTATTGTTATATTTACAGAGGTTTTCATCCCCTGAATAACACTTTCAATTTTGTCATTAAATCCACAAATTACAATATGATTATCTAATTCAATCTTTTTCAATCCCATACCCTCCCTTATACGAGTGGCGGTAAAAATTGATGCAAAGGTTGCGGTCATGAAACTCATCAGCAGAACGCCGATCACAATAAGAAAAATTGCAAGTATTTTTGAAATTATATTATGAACCGTTATGTCTCCATAGCCTACTGTGCTTATCGTAACGACCGCCCAGTACAAAACATCAAGTACTGATTTGAACGGTTCATTGGTTTCTTTTTCCAACAGGCTGATAATAGTTACCGTTATTACAATAAATAGTACTAAGGCAATAACTAACCTGAAACGCCTGTTTCGGTATATTGAGCGCAGCAGATGTTCAATTTTATATTTTACGAACAAACTGCGAATATGATGAATCATTCCATCTCCCTATTATGGAAAGTTAAAATAATAGTAGGTCGGAAGTTCATGTTTGTCAAGAGGAAAGGCGTAAATATCAAAATATTATTTATTCAAAATTATGTATTAAAGAGCTAATATAAGAGGTTTTTTAATAAAACGTAGCAAATAAAATGTAATAATTATAATCGGTTTACATAATCTGTTAATGAGTACTTTTTATTATTCGTGCATTCCTTTCATATCGAGAACCCTTGCTTGCAACCTGTTTTTACCTCACCTCCAGCCCTCTCATAAGCTCACAGAGATCATCGGGAAACAGAGCATTGAACGAAAGCTCCTCACCGGTAATAGGATGATTGAATGCAAGTTTCTCAGCATGTAATGCCTGACGGTCGAGATGTTTCAGAAGGTTCCTGGCTATTTCACGGATTTCGGGACAAAATCCCTTGAGAAGCTTCTCACGTCCACCGTACATGTGATCACCGAAAACAGGATGTCCCTTATAAGCGAGGTGAACTCTAATCTGGTGAGTTCGACCGGTTTCAAGACGGATAACGAGCCGTGACAGAAACTCGTAGCTTTCAATAATTTCATAATGGGTAACAGCCGGTTTACCGCCTTCGATTACAGCCCGAAGCGTCCCGGTACGGGGGTGCCTTCCCATCGGAGCATCAATTGTGCCGGATGAAGGAAAAGGATGACCCCAGACAAAAGCGGTGTACAATTTTTTCACTTCATGTTCATGAATCATCCGGGAAAGAATTGCGTGAGATTCATGAGTAAGGGCTGCAACAATAAGTCCGGAAGTATCCTTATCCAGACGGTGAACAATACCCGGCCTCATTGATTCCCCCACACCTTTCACGGTTTTACAGTGATAAAGAAGCGCCGAAGCGAGCGTTCCTCTCATATTGCCGCGGCCGGGATGAACGACCATTCCTGCGGGTTTGTTTATTACGATGATATGCCTGTCCTGAAAGATTATGTCGAGAGGTATATTTTCGGGGAGAAAATCCGGCTCATCTTCCTGATGAATTGTGATTTCGATGCTATCGCCCGTTTCCACAGGGTAGGAAGGTTTTTGTACAACAGTACCATTTACCGACGTATTGCCATCGTTAATGATTTTTTTTATGTGAGACCGTGATAATCCCGAACGGGCTGCAAGAAAAACATCAAGCCGTGTCCCGGCTTTATCAGCCTGTACCATAAAGGTATACGCGCGGACATCACCAATTTGGCTGCTCATTTTTTAATCGGAAGCGTTAGGTATGGAATCATTCCTTTGAGAATCTTTAAATGACACAACATAAATCAATATAAACATTCCAATCGTAACATACGTATCGGCAAGATTATATACAGGCCAGCGATACCTGCCCAGGCCCATATCAATAAAATCAATGACTTCTTTCATTCTTATACGGTCGATAAGATTACCGATTGCCCCGCCGAGAATCATTACCATTGCAATCTTGCCAAGTTCATTCTCCGATGCAATTTTCCCCTTCAGGAAGAGAATGAATAAAATGATTATTATAATTGTTGTAACGGCTAACATAAAGAGAGGATGGCCAAAAGAAAGGCCAAAAGCTATTCCGGGGTTTTTTATATATCGCAGATAAAGAATGTTTTTTATTAAACTTACCGATTCATTAAGATCAAATTTTGTATGTATAATAAGCTTTGAGACCTGATCCGTGACGATGGTAAATAAAAATAATGCGATCAGCACATATTTATGTTTCACTACATTCCCCGTTTTTTCTTCTCTTCGGAATTCTTACATTTAATACATTGAGTTGCATGAGGAACAGCTTCAAGTCGTTGCTTATTAATATCATTTCCGCAGCTACGGCACTTGCCATACGTTCCTTTTTCAATTCTATCGAGAGCTTCGTTGAGATGATGCAGGTATCTTCCCTCTCTCGATGCGAACGTAAATGCCATTTCACGTTCCATGGTGTCAGAACCCTGATCAGCCATATGAAATGAATACGAGGAAAGATCTCCTGACTGATCCTTTGTTGTTGAACTCATCGAAGATTCTTCAAGATACCCAAGCTCAATAAGAAGTTCCTCTTTTTTCTTCAATAGTAAAACTTTATATTGTTGCAATTCTTTTTTATTCATATCTATTATCCTTCCCTGATTTTTTTCACTATTATTTCATGTACTATTTAAAAAAACAAGAAATAATTAAGTATAATACTATTTGAAAAAAAGAAGACAAGTAATTTTTATAATTTATCTATAACATAATTAACTAAACCGGTTAATGCCGGCTCTGCGGTTTCGCACGTTTTTATTATTTCATGTATATCCACCGGTTCAAGACTATCAGGCAGACACATATCCGATATTATGGTTAAACCAAGAACCTCCATTCCCATTTGAACGGCTACTATTGTTTCCGGTACCGTTGACATACCGACCATATCGGCGCCAATCATTTTCATAAATCTATATTCGGCACGGGTCTCAAGTGATGGCCCGGCAACAGCTAAATAGACACCCTCCTTCAAGGTAATGTCGTTCGCAACCGCTGCTTCTTTTGCCAGCGTTGCCAGACGTTTTGAATAGGGTTCACTCATGTCAGGAAAACGTGTCCCCAGTTCCTGTTCATTTACTCCGATGAGCGGGTTATCACCCAGAAAGTTTATATGATCTTTAATTAATACCAAGTCACCTTTATTATAATCAGGATTCATTCCTCCGGCAGCATTTGAGATTATCAGCGCCGAAGCGCCAAGATACCTCATAACGCGTATGGGGAATGTAATTTCTTGCATCGAAAAACCCTCATAATAGTGAAAACGTCCCTGCATTGCAACAACTTTTTGTCCCGAGAGCGTTCCGATAATCAGTCTGCCTTCATGAAATTCAACTGTCGATGACCTGAATCCGGGAATTTCGCCGTATGGTATAATTTCATCAGTTTCAATTTCTTTTGCAAGTGCTCCCAGACCGGTTCCCAGAACAATACCAACGCTGGGGACAATCTTCGTTCTGGATCGGATATATTCACCTGCCGTATTCATCATTTCCACAATACTGTTCATTCTTACCTTTCCATAAGCTTCACTATCTTTTTTTCATCGCAGTCAATTTCTAACGTCTTATTTCTTGATTTAATCCCGCTTACAATCCGCACTTTTGATTTAGATACGCCAACAGTACCGGAAATAAATTTTATTAGCTTCTTATTTGCCGAGTTATTAACCGGGGGTGCCTGTACCTTAACCTTATAAACGCCATTATCATTTCGACCGGTAATTTCATTACGAGACGCATTAGGAATAATCTGAACTTTTATTTTCATTCAATCGTATAACTTTATTTTTTTACTCCGGAATCGTATTGTCTTCGGAGATAGTATTATTACGGTCGAATATACTTTCCGACTCATTGTCTTTCGAAGCTGACAAATCCTTTTCATTTTCTGAGGTTATTTCATCCTTAAAAACCGATTTAATATTTTCAAAACGCTCTTCTTCATGAAAAGATACGTTTTCAAAGGTTTCCAGTTGTGAATTTATCAGAGCTTTTATTCTGGAAAGATAGGTATCTTTTTGAATCTTTAATTCATTAATTGTATTCTGCAACCGAGTAAAAACTTTCCGTCCTTCCTCAATAAAAGTAGCAGCTTTCACTTCGGCTTCACGGATAATCATCTCAGCCTGTTTTTTTGCGGTTTTTACCGTTTCTTCACGGGCGCGTTCGGCCGACAGAAGTGTCTCCTGCAATGTACTCTCGATATCATGGTATTTCTTAAGCTGAACATCGGTGGTTCTTACTTTCTCATTGAGTACCGCGTTTTCCCGAATTAGATTTTCATATTCCATGGATACCAAATCAAGAAATGCCGTAACTTCATCGACATCAAACCCTCTCAACGATTTTTTGAATTCATGCTTGCGAATATCAAGCGGTGAAATGTTCACTGTTACCCCCTTATTTTATATCCGAAACATACTATTTTTTCTTTTCAGATTACTATCTTCATTACATTTTTTACAACGATGTTTCATTATCATTTTAACCGCAGAAATCATATTTCATTCATAAAGAAACTATTTTCCTTCCGCAGACTCGGCAAATTCGGTTAATTCCTTTGACCGAAGACGGCAGTCCCCACACGCACCATTGTTGAACCTTCCTCGATTGCGATAGTGTAATCACCCGACATGCCCATTGACAGAACCTTCATGAACGAAGCCGTTTCACGGTCTTCCTTCACTCTATCGAAAAATTCCTTCATACGTGAAAACTCACTTCTTGTTACCTCGGGAGTAACACCGAAAGAACCTATAGTCATAAGCCCCTGAACAGCGATTCTTTCCTTTCCTGCGGCATATAAAACGAGATCTTTTACTTCATCGACTGCCACTCCCGATTTCGACTCCTCCCCGGAAATGTTGACCTGAATAAGGATATTGACCGTTTTTCGTTCCTGAGAGGCAGTGGCTGAAATTATATCAATTATTTTTTTTGAATGAACACTGTCTATCCAGTCAAACAGCCCCACAGCAGCTTTTCCTTTATTTGACTGTAACCTGCCAACCATGTGCCAGATACTTTTACCCGATACAACAGGGATTTTTAATGAAGCCTCCTGTACCCTGTTTTCACCCACATGGAGAACACCGGCTTCGAGAGCTTCTTCAATTTCATGAACGCTTCGTGTTTTCGATACCGCCACAAGCGTTATTTCGGAAGGGTCACGACCAACTCTTGAAGCCGATTCGCCGATGCCGCTTAAAACCCTCTGAACATTCTCATGAATAGGCATATTAACACACTATTAGAAATAATTACTATCACCCTGTAACTTGTTGTTATAAAACAAACTTTCAATATCCGACATTCAGCTTGCGATTATGTGCCATCGCTCCGTTGAGCCGATAGCTGATATAGGTAACGAAGCAGGTTAAAGCTCTCAAAAGGCATTGTTGTTACAACAAAAGACTTTATTCATGGATATTGTTAAGCTCTTTCAGGAATTCAGTCTTATCCTGGAATTTGCGATATACAGAAGCAAATCGTACGAATGCAACATCATGCAGCTTCTGGAGATGTGCCATAACCATTTCACCAATATCCCGTGAAGAGATCTCTCGTTCGCCTCTTGACTCGATATCACGGGTTATGTTTTCAACAATTTCATCAATCCTGTCTGTGGGAATGGGAAGTTTTGTACATGCAATGGTAATGCCATCCATGAGTTTTTTCCTGTCAAACGGCTCACGTTTACCATCATTCTTAATCACGTTTATAGAGACATTCTCTATATATTCGTAAGTAGTAAAACGCTGGTTGCAATTAAGGCATTCCCGGCGGCGCCTTATCGATTCACCATTTTTCGAGGATCGCGAATCAATAACTTTATCCGTAGCTTCACCACAAAATGGGCATTTCATAACGGTTCCCCCATTATTATACAGCAAAAGAAACAATTCTTATTGAATTTTACATTTCATTTATTCTTTACATAAAATCATATATATGAATTACCATGAAAATATAGGAAACGAACATGCAAGTTCATACGATTCATTGCGAATAGTGGCAAGAATGTTTTTATTGTCAATATCATCAATTACCCTGCCAGTCATAGAAGCAATTTTTCTCATCTCTTCAGCACCCATACCGCGAGTTGTTAAAGCCGCGGTTCCAAGCCTGATTCCGCTCGTAATACCCGGGCTGAGCTGATCAAACGGAATGCTGTTCTTGTTCACTGTTATTCCTGCATATTCCAGGGCCTCTTCAGCCATCTTGCCGGTTACATTTGTTTCGGAAAAATCAACCAGTACAAGATGAGTATCCGTTCCCCCGGAAACCAGTTTAAATCCATTGGATAACAGTTCCTCTGCGAGAACCTTGCAGTTTGATACAATTTTTTCTGCATACTTTTTAAATTCAGGTTTCAAAACCTCGCCGAAAGCAACTGCTTTTGCAGCAATAACATGCATTAACGGCCCGCCCTGGATACCCGGGAATATCTGCCTGTCTACGGATATTCCAAACTCTTCGGTTGCAAGTATCATTCCGCCGCGTGGGCCCCTGAGGGTTTTATGGGTAGTACCCGTAACCACATCCGAATACGGCACAGGACTCGGATGAACACCGCCAGCAATAAGACCTGCAATATGTGCCGCATCTACCATCAGCTTTGCACCAACCTCATCTGCTATTTCACGGAATTTCACAAAATCAATGATTCGCGGATAAGCTGTTGCGCCTCCGACTATCAATTCAGGTTTCGTTTCACGGGCAGTTTTTAAAAGCATGTCATAATCGATTATGCAGTCTTCACGTCTCACACCATAGGGAATTATTTCATACATCATTCCGGAGAAATTTACTTTACTGCCATGGGTAAGATGACCTCCATGCTTGAGATCCATTGCCATGATACGAGATCCCGGCTTCACGAGGGCGAAATAAGCCGCCATATTTGCCTGTGAACCGGAATGCGGCTGAACATTCACATGGTCACATTCAAATATCTTCTTCGCACGGTCAACTGCCGTTCTTTCTACTTCGTCAATATACTCACATCCGCCATAATAGCGATTCGAAGGATATCCCTCGGCATACTTATTGGTGAGAACAGAACCGGTTGCTTCCAGTACCGCAGGGGAAACATAATTTTCTGAGGCGATCATCTCGAGGTTGTCATGCTGCCGTGTAACCTCTTTAGCGATCCTGGAATATATTTCAGGATCAGATTTTGAAAGATAACAACCGGAACACCAGACCGAAGAATTTTTTAACGATTCACTCATGTATCATTCCTATTTTTGAGACAGTTTATTGAAAGTAATTTTTTTAGTATTTATCTAAACCCTATATACCATATAAGATTTTAAAATCATGAACCTAAACGGCTTTTCAGTTCAGCAATCATCTTCGGCACAATTTCCAGGGCATCCCCAACATACCCGTAAGTGGCAACATTAAATATCGGGGCATCAGGGTCCTTGTTAATAGCAATAATTATATCGGAAGTTTTCATGCCTGCAAGATGCTGAACCGCACCGGAAATTCCACAGGCGATATAAACAGTCGGTCTTACCGTACGGCCGGTCTGTCCGACCTGGTGCGAATAATCAATCCAGTCTGCATCTACCGCAGCTCTCGAGGCGCCGACAGCACCTCCGAGAAGATCAGCGAGTTCATGAAGGACAGCAAAATTTTCAGGCTTTCCGATACCTCTTCCCCCGGACACAATAATATTAGCATCAGCGAGGTTTATCCTTTCTTTTGAAGGAATCCACTCGAGAATCCGGGTTTTTTGCGTTTCTTCCAAAAGATTGTTTTCAGACCAAATTATTTCAATATCCCGTTTTTCTCCGGCTTTTGGCATGGCAAAAACCTTGGGTCTCACAGTCGCCATCTGTGGTCGATGTTTCGAGGACTTGATGGTAGCCATTATATTTCCCCCGAAAGCAGGACGGGTCTGGAGAAGACTTCTCGTTTCCAGCTCAATTCCGAGATCGGTACAGTCCGCTGTTAATCCCGTTTTCAATTCCGTTGCCAGACCTCCGGCGAAATCACGACCGGTTGATGTTGCCCCGATAAGAACAATCTCGGGTCTGTGTTTTTTTATAAGCTGTGCGGCCGATTCTACAAAAGGCATGGTTCGGTACTGTTCAAGAACCGGGCTCTTGACCGCATAAATCCGATTAATATCATAACATGAAAGCTCATCAAGTACCGGGTCAATTCCATTGCCAAGGAGCATACAGTTTAATTCCGTGTCAAGCTCTTCAGCCAGTTTCCTTCCTTCGCCAATCAGTTCCAGAGCTACATGATGGGGTTTATCCTCGACCGTTTGAACAAACACCCATACACCTCTGTAGCCCTCAATATCTTCCTCTTTTACACCTTCACGTTCCGGGAGTTCTATCGCCTCAAATTTACAACTGTCAACACATAATCCGCATAACGTGCAGGAACTGAGAACAACAGCTTTATCATTTTCAAGCTTGATCGCATCAAAAGGGCAGGCTTTTATACAGAGCCCGCATCCAATACATTTCGAAAGTATAATTTTTAATCCCATACTACCTCATCATTGTGACATTGATTGAAGAATTACATCTACAAGGCGTTTTGAAATCTCATCCGGGTCGCCTTGAAAGAGTTCTCCCTGTTTTTTCTGCTCGGGAGAAAATACGTTCTCTACCCAGGTTGGAGACCCGTTATGTCCTATCTTTTCAATCTCAGCTCCGATATTTCGGGCATCCCAAACCGGTATATCGAGATTGCGAGCTTTTTTCATTTTCAAAATCGAGGGCTGACGTGGCACATTGATATCTTTTACCACAGTCAGAAGCGCGGGAAGCTTTGCTTCCAAGCGTTCTATGCCACCATCAAGAAGACGCTCAACAATTATTTTTCCGTCATCAATATTTATATTCTCAACTTTGGAAACATACGTAAGCTGAGAAAAACCAAGCCTTGAGGCAATCCCCGGTCCCACCTGGGCAGTATCACCATCTATTGCCTGCTTGCCGGTTATCACCAGGTTTATACCACCGATATTCTCTATGCCCTTCGAAAGCGCATACGAAGTAGCAAGCGTATCAGAACCCGCAAAAGCCCTGTCGGATAGAAGCACAACCTCGTCCACACCCATTGCAAACGCAGTGCGGAGCACCTCATCCGCCTGTGGTGGGCCCATTGTTATAACGGTTACTTTGCCACCATACTTTTCTCGAATTTTCAAACCCTCCTCGATAGCAAATTCATCGAACGGATTGAGAATCGAAGGCACACCCTCACGCACCAGAGTATTCGTTTCCGGGTCTATGCGGACATCTGTAGTGTCGGGCACCTGTTTGACACATACAGCAATGTTCATGAATTATTTCTCCATATTTTATGAAAACATATATAAATACTTTTATTCCCACTCAAAAGTTCCGGGCGGTTTGTTGGTAATATCATAAAAAACATATTCTATTGAGCCAAGCGAAAAAATACGTTCTGCAATCTCCACGACACAATCTTCAGGCATCCGGTAAAATCTCGCTGTCATGACATCCGATGATTCGAGCGGCCGTATGACCACGCATTCCTTCTTTCCATCCGAAGACAACGGCAGCAGAACAACAGGCATCTGAAATATATTATTATATAGATTGTTCTTATGTAGTATATTCATTGCTTCGTTGTCGGCTTCACGGATCAGTTCAAGGCGTTCATGGGTCAGCGTTGCCGCTTTGCTTTTCAGGGGCATCAGTTCTCCGCCGCCGATCTTGTAAACAACGCGGTTCACTCCCTGAATAAAATTTGTAATGTCTGTGGAAAGCATCTCGAGTTTTTCCCAGTCCAGACTACCTTCCACCGCTGCCGGATGATCATATGTCCTCGAATCACCCTGCACACCCACACTCCTTACCGGCAGTATCATGGAATCATATCCAGATAGTCTCGCTTTTTCTGCCACAAGATCATGCAATTCACTGAAATCGCCTGAAGATTCACCTCCCTTACCACAGAGAATCCTCACACCCAGGCCGGGTCCGGGGAAAGGATGACGCCATACCAGTTCATGGGGCAGTCCCAGTCGCTCTCCGACCATACGGACTTCGTCCTTATAAAGTTGATCGAGCGGCTCAATTACCAGACCCTTTGCAACCATCTCTTTAATCATATCAGTTCGGTTATGATGCGTTTTAATAATATCCGCATGCCGTGACCCGCCCGATTCAATAATATCCGGGTACAAAGTTCCCTGCCCAAGCATCCATTTTTCAGGATCAAGATCAAGGGCTTCGAGTTCTCGATCCTTCACATACATAAATTCATCACCGATAGCCCTTCTTTTTTCCTGCGGATCTGTCAGATTTTCAACCGCTTTCAGGAAATCTTCACTTCGGTCTACTACTATGAGGTTATGAAATCCCAGCTTTCCGAGGGCATGTTTGACAGCGGCGGTCTCGTTCTTGCGCATGAAACCGTTGTCTATGTGTATTCCGAGTACACGGTCCTCTCCGAGAGCCCTGTTCAAAAGGGTGAACGCAACCGTAGAATCAACTCCGCCGGATACAAGCAGGAACACGTTACGGTCACCCACACGAGCACGCATCTCATTCATTTTTTCCTCGATGTACCCCTCCACAGACCAGTCCTTTTCGGCGTCGCATATTTTCAAGAAATTCTCAAGGATATGGTCTCCCATGGGGGTATCTTTGACCTCAGGATGAAATTGAAGCCCGTAAATGTTGCGTTTTTCATCGCCTATAGCCGCAACACTGCAGTCCGCAGTGCTCCCGATAATGTCAAATCCCGCAGGAGGATGTGTGACAGAATCTCCATGGCTCATCCACACCTGTTCTTTGTTATTCAGTCCTTTAAACAACGGGGAATCACCGATTTTTTCCAGTTCCGATCTGCCGTATTCATGCCTGTCGAAACGTTTAACCTTACCCCCGAGCAGGTATGCAATGAGCTGCATTCCGTAACATAATCCAAGAACAGGAATTTCGACATTGAGCATCTCACTGTTGAAATCCGGAGCATTTTCAGAATAAACGCTGGAGGGACCACCCGATAGAATGATTCCTTTGGGATTGCCCAGTTTTTCAATGGTATCATCGGGATGCTTTATATCGGCGTATGTACCGAGATATCGAAAGCGTTTTGCTATGAGATGAGCATACTGCCCGCCAAAATCAATTACCGTTATTTTGTTTTCCCTGTCCATTACATTTCTCGGAAAATTAAAATGATTGTCATGAGATTATAAAAGAATTTCTTCGTTTCTAATAACTGTATCATGTTTCCAGAATTTATCATCACGGTGAGGATAATCGGTATTATAGTGCAGACCTCTTGATTCTTTGCGGTGTTTTGCGCTTATAACAATGAGCCATGCAACAATCGCGAGATTTCTCAATTCGAGAAGTTCGAGTGAAAGTTTCGTTCTCCGGTAATACTTTGCAACCTCATCGCGGATCAGGGTAATCCGGCCCAGGGCCCTGCTGAGCCTGAAGTCGCTGCGGACAATACCCACGAGATCCCACATCAATTGCCGAATATTATTTCTGTCATGTGATATGACAACCCATTCATCCGGATCAAATGTCCCTTTATCATTCCAATCGGGGATTTTCAGTAGTTCCGGGATTTTTTGCCTGTTTTCCTTCACTACCGTTGCAGCTTGATTCGCGATAACAACTGCCTCAAGAAGTGAATTTGAAGCGAGCCTGTTCGCACCGTGAAGACCGGTGAATGCGACCTCACCCGCAGCATAAAGGTTCGATATAGTAGTTCGGCCGAAGGTATCGGTCAAAACTCCCCCGCACATATAATGGGCAGCAGGAACAACAGGTATGGGTTCTTTCGTTATATCCAGCCCGTATGAGAGACATTGATCAAAAATGTTCGGGAACCTTTTCCTGGTAGCACCCGGGTCAAACCCGGTTACATCGAGGTACACACAATCTTCTCCGCTGTTCTTCAGATATTGGTCGATAGTCCTCGCTACTATGTCACGGGGTGCAAGATCCTTCATTGGAATGTGTTCCATAAGCCGGCTGCCGTTTTTATCGATGATCATTGCTCCATACCCGCGAACAGCCTCTGATATCAAAAATGTCTTGCCATCAGAAAGCTTAAGACTGGTCGGATGAAACTGAATGAATTCAAGGTTTCCAACCTTTGCCCCTGCCCTGAACGCCATCGCAACACCATCGCCGGTCGCAATATCGGGATTTGTGGTATGAAGGTACACCTGACCGAGCCCGCCGGTAGCAAGCATCGTTGTACCTGACAGAAACGTCTCGACAACACCCTTTTCAACATCCATGACATAGGCACCGTAACAATTTATCGGACGGCTTTTTGTCATAACCGCAACATTATGTTCTGTAAGCAAATCAACTGCAATATGGTTTTCGAGAATGGTAATGTTAGGGTTTTGTTTGATTTGTGCGATGAGTGCGCACTCTATTTCAAAACCGGTAAGGTCATCGGCATGGACTATACGGTTGCAGGTGTGGCCTCCTTCAAGGCCGAGAGAAAAGCTCCCGTTATCCCCCTTTGTGAACCGGCAGCCCCACTCTACAAGCTGGTTAATTATTTCCGGCCCATTCTTCACAACCATCTCTACCACATCATCATGACAGAGCCCGTCACCGGTTACTATGGTATCGGTTTTGTGCTTTTCCATGGAATCATCGTTTCCCAGAGCACTCGCAATGCCTCCCTGGGCATAGTTTGTCGATGACTCGCTGTCACTCTTCTTGGTGATTATTATAACCTTACCGTAATCAGCAACTCTAAGAGCATACGATAGTCCTGCAATACCCGAACCAATAATGAGGAAATCAGTTTTTGTCAAAAATCATCTCCATTATTTTACTCTTGATATACTAATAATAAGTTTAACAATATAATAATATACTCAAATTCAACAAAGAGTTTTCTCAAAAAACAA